>CAJWCX010000037.1 GCA_913031405.1 uncultured Flavobacteriales bacterium
AAATGCCCATAGCTGAAAAAAAAAAGCTCCCATAGGAAGCTTTAAGTCATTAAAATTTTTCTTTTTAGCTTTTGTTAAACCACTCTTTAACTTTAGTGTTGTGGACAATTTCTTCTTTGAAAGAATACGAACCGCTTTTGTCGGACTTCACCATTTTAATCACCTTCGTGTGGGCTTTTCCACCACCTTTCTGTAACGATGCTACAACTTTCTTTGCCATAATTCAGTTATTTAATTTCTTTATGAACTGTATATTTTTTAAGGATCGGATTGTATTTTTTGATTTCCATTCGATCCGGAGTATTTTTTCTGTTTTTTGTAGTGATGTAACGAGAAGTTCCAGGCTGACCTGAATCTTTGTGCTCTGTACATTCTAAAATCACTTGAACCCTATTTCCTTTACTCTTTGCCATTTGTTTTTAATTAAACTTTTACAATTACTTTAAAAAACCTTTCAATCGGGCCTCTTTTACACAAGCAGAAATTCCTTTCTTATTAATCGTTCTTAAAGCTGATGTCGAGACCTTGAGCGTTATGAACTTTTCTTCTTCTGGAAGAAAAAACTTTTTGGTTACCAAATTGGGGTAAAATCTACGTTTCGTCCTTCTTTTCGAGTGAGAAACATTGTTCCCAACCATTACTGACTTTCCTGTAAGTTGACAAATCCTTGACATGTGTAATATTCCTTAATTAATGTAAAAAGCGGGTGCAAAGAAACATTTATTTTCGGAATAAAACAAATTTCTTTACCAAATTTTACATTGTTTTTTAAGTTTTTGCAATTTGTTCTTCTAACCCGCATTTCTAGGGTGATACGAGAGTATGGCGTCCTTTAAAAATCGTTGATCCAAATGGGTATATATTTCCGTGGTGATGATAGATTCATGACCTAACATTTCTTGAATTGCCCTAAGGTTTGCCCCACCTTCAATGAGGTGCGTGGCAAAGCTGTGTCTAAATGTATGAGGGGAAATCTTTTTTTTTAGGTCTGTTTTTAAGGCTAGATCTTTAATGATAATAAATACCATAACTCTTGTTAGTTGAGTTCCTCTTCGGTTTAGAAAGATAAAATTTTCATGTCCCTGTTTGATGGTCAGTTTAGACCTCATTTTCTCCACATAGATTTGTATTTCTTTTTCGACACTCTTGCTAAGCGGTACAAGACGCTCTTTATTACCTTTTCCAATAACGCGAACAAAACCCTCATCATAGAACAAATCAGAAAATTTAAGGTTGACTAGCTCGCTTACCCGGAGGCCACAACTGTATAAGACTTCTAGGATGGCTCGATTTCGATAACCTTCATATTTAGTCAAATTATTGGCATTGATGAGCAGATCGATTTCCTCAATGGTCAGCACCTCGGGAAGTTTTCTGCCGATTTTTGGTTGCTCTAGAAGCTCACTAGGGTCACTGGTAATTAGATTTTCAATCAAGAGGTAAGCATAAAATTGTTTGATTCCAGAGATAATGCGGGCCTGACTCCTGGCACTCAATCCCAAATCATACAGCTCAGCTATAAAATTCTTAAGGTCTGAATATTGAACTTCTTTAATAGATAGATTGTTGTCTTCGCAGTAGTTTTTAAGCTTGTTGGTGTCGTTAGTATAGGCAATAATGGAATTGCTTGATAATCCTCTTTCAATTTTCAAGTATGAAACAAATTCTGTAATATAGCGACTCCAAGTTGACACAATATGAAAGTAGCAATAATTAACGGTCCAAATTTAAATTTACTCGGTACAAGAGAAAAAGAAATTTATGGTGACCAATCTTTTAAAGACTACTTTTTAGAATTAAAGACCCGTTATGATATTGATTTAGAATATTTTCAATCGAATATAGAGGGAGAGCTTATTAATCGTCTTCAGGAGCTCAATTGTGATGGTATCGTACTGAACGCAGGGGGTTACACACATACTAGTGTTTCTTTGAGAGATTGTATTGCCGCTATTAAAACCCCTGTGGTCGAGGTGCATATAAGCAATATTGCATCTCGAGAATCGTTTCGCCATGAATCCCTTATTTCTCCTGTTTGTGCGGGTTGTATATTTGGATTTGGTATGCGGGGATACGATCTTGCTTTGGATTTTTTCATTTCAAAATGAACCTATTTGATTCATTGTTGTACGCAATGAAAATATAGCATTATGAAAGTATTATTCTTCCCATTTTTGGTCTCTTTATTTCTGTTGGGACCTTCTCTTGCAAATCAGTCGAGCAGCGAAACTAAAGGTGCTTCAAAATCTAAAATTTCCAAACGTAAAATTCAACTGGTTATCTTATTTGATACCTCCAATAGCATGGACGGATTGCTTGAACAAGCCAAATCTAGGCTTTGGGAAATTGTGAATGAGACCAGTGGACTTCGACACAGTGGTGAAATTCCTGTCTTTGAAATTGCCATGTATGATTATGGAAACGATGGCATCAGCGAAAACTCAAACTATGTGCGAAAGCAGCTTGATTTCACTACAGATTTAGATATGGTATCAAAAAAATTATTCGGTCTTAGAACTAATGGAGGAAGCGAATTTTGTGGAGCAGTTATTGAAGATGCATTGACCGAGCTCAGCTGGTCTCAAGATTCGAGAGATTTAAAAATGATTTTTATTGCAGGTAACGAAGGTTTCAATCAAGGTCCTGTTGATTACAAGCAGGTATGTAATTTGGCTCAAGGTCAAAATGTGCTGGTAAACACCATCTATTGTGGCGATCGAAATCAAGGAATTAGGGATTTATGGAAAGATGGAGCCACTTGTTCAAGTGGAGATTATTTTAACATCAATTCGAATGCAGAGGTGGTTTTTATTCCTACTCCTTATGACGATCTTATCAATGAGTTGAGTACGAAGATCAATCATACTTATATCTCATATGGGGCTTCGGGAAGTGCTCGAAAAAGTCTTCAAATGGAGCAAGATGTTGAAGCATTGAGTCAGGCGCCTGCAGTAGCAAATATGAGAGCTAAAGCAAAAATATCCAGTAACTATAGTAATTCTAGCTGGGATCTGGTAGATGCATACATTGCTGACCCTAGTATTATAGATGAAATTGATTCAAATGATTTGTCTGAAGAGCTGAAAGGGAAATCAAATAAGGAAATCGAAATCCATGTCAAGCTAAAAATCAAAGAGCGAAAAGAAATTAAAGATCAAATTGCGTCTTTGAGCGTCAAACGAGAGGCTTTTATTAAAGCAGAAAAAGCCAAAGACCAAAGCCTAAAAAAAGATGATTTTGGTACAGCCGTAACAAAGAGTATCAAAATACGCGCATCCGATCAGGGATTTGAAGTATCGGAGTAGTTGAATTTCAGCGAATAATAGTATTTTCGCATTCATGGAGGCCATTATTCGCTTTTTTTCGGAAATTGATGCTGTATATGCGGCACTTTTAGCGACCACCTTTACCTGGTTTGTTACGGCTATGGGTGCTTCATTGGTCTTCTTTTTCAAAACAATGCACCGTGGTGTTTTAGACGGTATGCTGGGTTTTACTGGAGGAGTAATGGTTGCAGCCAGCTTTTGGTCCTTGTTAAATCCTGCCATTGAATTGTCAGAAAAATTGTATCCTGGTTATATGTGGATGCCAGCGGCAGTCGGTTTTTTAACCGGAGCTCTGTTTTTATTTTTTTTAGATAAAAGTCTCCCTCATCTCCATATTAACTTCAAAGAATCAGAAAAAGAAGGGGTAAAAACCCAACTCCATAAAACAACCTTGTTGGTGTTAGCTATAACTCTTCACAATATCCCTGAAGGATTGGCTGTAGGTGTTCTTTTTGGAGCTTCTGCCCACGGAATAGAAGGGGCAAGTATTGCTGGAGCAGTGGCATTAGCTATTGGGATCGGTATCCAAAATTTCCCTGAAGGATTTGCTGTGGCAATGCCTTTAAGAAGGGCAGGAGCAAGCCGATTTAAGAGTTTTTGGTATGGTCAGCTCTCGGCCATCGTTGAACCAATGGCAGGGGTTGTAGGAGCTTTAGCTGTTATCTATATGGAGCCTATCTTACCTTTCGCATTGGCTTTTGCAGCAGGTGCGATGATCTTTGTTGTGGTAGAGGAGGTCATACCAGAAACACAAAGGGATAAATACACAGATATTGCTGTTCTAGGTTTTATAGGTGGTTTCCTTGTGATGATGATTCTAGATGTTGCTTTAGGTTAGTAACATTTATTCTTTAAATAGTTCCGTCATGATTTTTCCATTGCTGCTAGGTATCTCAAAATGAAGAAGCTCTGCAATCGTAACAGGAATGTCAATCAATTCTCTTTCAGTAGAAACAATTGTGTTCTTTTTAAAGTCTGGCCCAAATGCGTATAAATTGATGTGCTGGCATCCATCGCAAGGATCTCCGTGTGAACAAAATCCATCTGCCACACCGTCTGTATGTCGTCCATGGTCGTTAGTTACAAAAACCGTTGTTTTACCCTGATAAATAGAATCGGTTTCAACAAAGTTGATGATTTCATAGATGTAATTATCAATATCTTTAATGCCCTGACTGTAGGCCTGCCAATCACACATATGACCAGAGTAATCGGGTTCTCTGAAATTAATTACCGTAAGATTTGGATGATGTGTTGCGAGAATATTGAGCGTATTCTCGAAGGTAATGCTGTCCTTTCGATATCCACTAGATGCACCACCGCCATCAATTCCGCAATCTGAACTTGGTAAAAATTGATTTAGCCAATTTGGATTTGAACAATTACCAATGACCTCTACTTTTCCCTTACTTGCAATTACCCAGCTTTTGTTTTGAGGTGCATTATTGGCTGCTCTCCATAGTTGAAAAATCGAAGGGTGTTGTGGAAATTCCGTTCCTCCATTACTGATATCCTGATAAAACCCTGAACCGATAGCAGTATGACCAGGAACCGTAAAGGTTTCTCCGTAGCTGAAAAATTGCTCGTTGATTACTCCTTTGGGAGCAAGGTCATTTGCCATTCTCGGAATATTTTGATGACTAGGGTCTCCCCAGGTTTCTGAGTATCTAGGACCGTCCATGACAATCACAATCACATGTTCTGTATCGTATTGTCTCGGTTCAACTATATCCTTTGTACAGCTTGCGAAAATAAAAACAAGCATCGGAAAGAGCCCAATAATCTTATTCATTTCAAACATATTTCAGTTGACCTAAAGGTACAATTTATAATATTAACCTAATATGTTCCATCCTAAATCAGGCTGGATATAGCTTACAATTCGATTTCAATTGATTTTTCAGTTGAGTAGGTTATTTTCGCTACATTTATTTGAAAAAGAATGATTTATGAAAAATTTATTGCTTGCCCTATTATTATTGTTTAGTCCATTTTCAGGAAAAACAACCATACACGAAATTATGGTCTGGAATGGATACATGCAGTTTTTACCCTCTTCATTAGAAATGCAATTGGGAGATACTATACATTGGCTTCCACTTGATTTTCCTTCAATGATGCATACGATTACATCAACCAATATTCCAGAAGGAGCAGAAGCATTTGATGAATTATGGCAAGCTCCAGCTGATACATTCTTTCAATATATACCTGCCGTAACTGGATTATATGAGTATGTCTGCACACCTCATATCCCTATGGGAATGGTTGGTTCTTTTACTGTTTTACCTCTGGTAGCAGGAGGTATAAAAGATTCTTGGGAAAACGATATGCTTGTTTATCCAAATCCTGTTTCTGATATTCTTTACTTACGTTCTGCTCCGAAAGATTATCGATTTCGATTATGTAATACTCAAGGAACAGAGGTGATGTCTGGAAAAATAGATGAATTCATCGATGTTTCGAAATTAGGTAAAGGGTCTTATGTACTAGAAATTTTTGGGGATAGGCCTCGTGTTTTTTATTTCAAAAAAATAGAATAGGTATTACTTTATTTCAATACTTTTTCAAATGCGTTTCGAGGGCTTCCCCGAAAGTAAACTCTGCCACAGAATTGATACCCCAAGGTTTCAAATATGCGTTTCATGGGTTCGTTGTCATGATTTGTATCGGCTTTAATACTATATATTTTTTTGTCTAAGGCATAAGCTTCAATCGAAGTCATCATTTTTTTTGCATATCCCTTTCCCAAATGGTTTTCCGAAATCGCCACGCGATGAAACACCACGAAATCATCATTGGTAATCCATTCACCCTCTAATCGTTCGTATTCAGGTTCATCATTAATGAGAACGGCTGTGTAACCGATAACGGTTTCTCCCTCTGTTAGCACATAACCCTGCTTATGTTCGATATCATGCGTAATGACCTCGGGATTGGGGTATCCATCTTGCCATTGGTTGCTGCCTTCTTCTTTTCTTCTTTGAATGGCTTGCTGGATTATATTCCATATTTCCGGTAAATCGTCTATAACTGCCTCTCGGAAGGTATTTGCTTTTTCTTTCTGATCAGTCAATATTATAGGCTTTAAGTTGCTTCTCCATAATCGGCAAAAATAAAAAAGGTAAATAAGATAGAATCAACATGGCTGGATATCCATAGGGCAGCATGGGACTCTCATCTCTCGATTCCAAAACTTGATAGGGTTTGGCTCCCATGTAATGGTGGTCGGAATGACGTGTGAGCTCGAATAGAATTACCCGACCAAGGATATGATCAGAGTTCCATGAGTGCGTTACTTTTACTCCTTCATAAGAGCCATCTGCTTTTTGTTTTCGACGCAAACCATAATGCGAAAAGTAATTCTGTCCCTCCAAAATGGAGATTCCAAAAACACTAGCCACAAAATAAAGTAAGGCAACCTGTACTCCAAAAAAGAAATAGATCAATGCAATAAAGGACCAGGGCAGAAGAGTGTACAAAATCATGGGGTTTAACCACTGATTTTTTTGTTGTGCTTTCAGTTTTTGAGCTTCGAGTCGCCATGTTTTGAAATATCCCCCAATTTGAGATCGAATCGCAAAAAAGTAAAAGATATCTCCTTTTTTTGCAGAGGTTAAATCATTCGGTGTAGCTACATCTCGATGGTGCCCGCTGTTGTGATAGGTCATAAAATGATTTTGCATTGAAGTTGTCAAAAGAACATGTGCCATAAAGACCTTAAAAGGTTTATTCGTTTTATGACCCAATTCATGGCCCCCATTGATTCCGTTGACCCCCAAAATAGTCCCCATCATCAATACATATGCAATGACATCGGAAGTTGGAAGGTTTGTTGTAGATACAGATATCAAAAACTGATAAATAACGAAGAGGTGAAGTGGCACCATTAGAAATAAAATGTAATCATAGAAGCGATCATTTTTGGCTTGCTTTTTTTCTATTTTATTAAAATTGTAAGAGTCTTTTGGAATAAAGTTTTCCAAAATAGGAACAAAAATATAAAGTACGAAGACTCCGGTGTAGGCGTATATTCCCGTCATATTGAAGGAAAATATGGCCAATAAGGGACTTATGTATGTCCCGAGATATTTAAGTTTTCCCATGGTTTAGTTTTGCACCATATAAAGATAATGTAAATCATTTGATTTAAAATAGATTGGGAGATATTCTGTTAGAAGCACATTTATCAGGGTGTAACGACCTGAATGGTTTCTAATTGATCGTCACAAATATGAATCTCTACGGGCGCTCCTTTAAATACATTTACTGATAATGAAGCAGCAACTGCTTTGAACAGACTGATATTCTTTTGATTTTTTTCGAATTCTTTTCTCATAACCATTCTGCATTGATAGGTTTTATCTGTTTTATTGAGCTGTACAGTTTTTTTTTCTCCGTTGGCGTATTCGTTCGCAATAAAATAGGCACCAAGAGCATCTGCTTCGGCTTCTGTCACAGCATCAGTGTAGAACAACTGAACACCATCAAAATTCTTTTCTTTACCGTGGTTTGTACCACAAGATGATAAAACAAAAGCAATTATTACAAAAGGTAAAAAAGTTTTCAGAAAGGTTTTATTTTGGAGTTCTCTCAAATTTAAAAATTTTAATAAATAAATTTAAGGCTGTTATGACAACGATTTACTTTTATTTATGTTCTTTTTGGGTGACGAATTATCCTTTCCACATGTAGATCGGGCCAATGAATACGGACTATTGGCTGTAGGGGGTGATTTATCAATGGATCGATTGAAATTGGCCTATAGGTCGGGCATCTTTCCTTGGTATTCAGAAGGTCAACCCATTTCGTGGTACAGTCCAGACCCTCGCATGGTGTTGTTTCCAGATGAGTTGAAAATATCTAAAAGCATGCGTCAAATTATTCGTTCCAAACGTTTTAAGGTCACTTTTAATCAGGCCTTTGAAAAGGTGATTTCCAACTGCAAAAACATCGATCGCAGTCGGCTAGACCAGGACGGGACTTGGATTACTGATGAAATGCAGCAGGCTTATATCAAACTACATCAAGAGGGTTTTGCCACATCGATTGAAGTGTGG
>CAJWCX010000038.1 GCA_913031405.1 uncultured Flavobacteriales bacterium
GTTATACCGCTACCTAAATTTTCATTAATATTAATAAATGGTAAAAATGATTGGCCACCATCAGATGACCTAATGAATCCCTCTATTATTTCGGGATGCTCACCAATTTTCAATATAATAAAAGGGTTTCCTTGATTGTCATAAGAAGATATAGGAATAGAAAAGTCCTCAAATCCGTCTTCAAAAATATTTACAGATTCACCCCAAGAATTCCCCCCATCTAAAGACTGGATAAATTTCGCGGAGGGTACATCGGCAGAAAGATCTTTGTAGACAATACCTATTTTATCTTCGTGACGTGATATATTGGGTCCATTGGTATTACTTATTAAAATGTCTTCGCCAACTGGTATTATTTGCGGATCGTTAAAAACTCCTCCCTGGCCATTGACAATGTATAAACCAACATTTGGTTTACCCATTATTATTTGTGGATCACCATTTGAGGTCATAAATAATTGTGCACAGGCATTTCCAAAAGTATTATCTGCAATATCAATAGGTTCCGAAAAATCCCATGAGATCTGACTAAAGGTGGATACAGAAATCAGAAAATATAAAAGAAAAATTATAATATAATGCATTTTATAAAGGTAGAAGTTTATTTCCAAAAGGGGCTATTTTACTTCGCAAAAATTGAAGCTTGAAGCATTTATTTATCCTGAATTAATAAGATCAGTTGTCCAGCTTCCCCTGCAATATCCAACATTGAAAGAGTTGAATCAATGAGTCACTTAATGGAGGTCCACCAAAAGGCATTAAATCCATTCCTGATGCTTGCATGCTATTGATCATTCGATTCGCCTCATTTGCAATGCGCAAATGATTCGTCAAAATCACATCGTTAGCTGCCACCATCTCATTATGACAACCCAAACAATTCAACTCTACAAGAGGCTGAATATCTTGACTAAAAGAGACTAGATCACTACAAGCAGCAAACTCATTGGGCACCTTATCTTTTAAACAGGAGTTTAAAACGGAAATACTGACTACTATATACAGGTATGATTTTTTTCTCATTTCTCGAATGTAAATTGCCGACTTACGCAAAAGCCAAGACGGAATTGACCATCAAGCCATCTTTGATAGGTATATGGAATAAATTGATTTTCCCCTAAACCACGAGAATTAGTAAAATTAATGGTGAAATTGTGTCCAAAAGTTCCCCATTCCAAGGCAATACCCAAGCTATTTTGATATCCCTGCTGACGAAAAGAGGATGAATTGAAGCAATGATAATACTCCATCATGAAAAAAAACTTTTTGGATAACTTCATACGAAGGGCTGAACCCAATGAAAACAAAGTATTTTGATCATCTGCCGCCACATAGTTTCGATGAACCAATGTTGGGATGAGAGAAAGACTTAAAATATTACCAAATCTCCGAGCCAAATTGATTTCCGAAAAGTAGGCAAAACGATGCGCAACTTTCGGAAAGTGAGTCACACCACTAATATCAGAAGAAGCTTTTTGATAAGTAAAGGTAGCTCCAGACACAACAGTCAAAGACAATGGGACTGTACTCTTTTTTTGATCTAATAATTTATACTTGAAAAAACCATCTAGTAGAGATCGGTATGGCACGCCTGTTCCTTTACAACGTCCAAAACCGACCATCACTTTTTCGCTTATTCCATACTCAAGAGCAATCCGCATATCCGAAACATTATCAAAACCAAACATGGTTTGAAATCCCCCTGCAGCTCCAGCAATGTCTCCAAAACGATGCTCGATTCTCATTTCATATGTTTTTGCAGGTAGTATTTCAACGGAATGCCCCGAAATAATCCGAGTAGAATTGAAGGTCTTTGTATTTTCCTCCTCGAATTCAAAATCAAAATCAAAATCATCTTGGGAAAAACAAAGGATATGGGGAAATACGAAACAAGTAAGACTTATAAAAACACGTATGCCTCTATAAATTTCTTTGAGTTTTTTTTCTACCACGATAATATTAATTTTATTAGGTCAAATTACTTTGATACGACTTTTGACTTTGTAAAAAAGTTGTTTTTTTGTTGTAACTAATAAGCCCTTTTTGAATAAATCTGATATTAGAAAGTTAATGAAAAAAAAGAGAATGCGTTTTTCTGAGGAAGAGATTCACTCAATATCAGTGCAAATTATTTCGCAACTCATACAAGGATTTGATTTAAAAACGTTGACCATTAACCTGTTTTTACCTATTGCAAGATTTCAGGAAATTGATTTAAGCTCACTATTAAGCTCTAATAAATGTAAAAGGATAGGAGTCAATAAGGCCAATTTTGAAAAACAAACCATGACCTCTTATTTGTTTTCTGATGAGAAGCAAATACAGATCAATAACTACGGTATTCCCGAACCGTTAGAGGGGGATTATCTCAAACCAACAGACTTTGACTTGGTCCTTGTTCCTTTATTGGCTTTCAATGAAAAGGGATACAGAGTAGGATATGGAAAAGGGTTTTATGACCTATTCTTGTCTGAGTGCAGTCCTAACTGTCTATTTGTTGGTGTCAATCACTTTAGTGAGGCCATTGAGATTGATGATCTAGAACCCCACGATATTCCCTTGGACTACGTGGTCACACCATGGAAAATAATTAAGTTTAATTGATCCTATTTCAAATAGGAGTCGTAAAAATTAGATAAGGGTATTGAACCTTCTCCAATTTTAACAAATTGAACTCCATTAGCAGATAAAAAACGAATGATCACTCGCCTTGATTTGGCATCATTTTGAACCATATTAAATGTGACTTCATGTGTCTCTCGATCAAAAGAAGTTGTAAAATAAGGGGTGTAGTATTTGGAATATTTTCTTACGTTGTCGGCTGTTACATTGTCTGGCAAAATCATAACAATAGTGCCTGAAGCCAATGAACTCCTCAAACTTTCTGATGAAGAAAATACCGCTTCTTGAGAAAAAGCCAAAAAAGTAAAAAGTACGAATAACAAAGAAAATAAGTAAGATTTCATAATGTGAATTTTTTAGCTAAGCTACAATATTTTTACGAATTTTGAAGCTTGAAAGAATTGTTGCCATATCATTCGAAAGGGCTTATTGAGGCGGGATGCGATGAGGCGGGAAGAGGTTGTTTGGCCGGACCTGTAGTAGCCGCTGCGGTAATTTTGAATCCCAAAAAGAAGATTACCGGATTGAATGATTCGAAACAGATCAACTTGAAAAAACGTATGATGCTCAAAAAAGAAGTTGAATCAAATGCCCTAGCATATGGGGTTGGAATTGTTAGCAATACTGAGATTGATGAAATCAACATCTTGAATGCAAGCTTTTTGGCTATGCATAGAGCATTAGATCAATTGGACAATCAAAAAATCGAACACCTAATAATCGACGGAAACAGATTCAATCCATATCGAAAAATAAATCACACTTGTATCGTCAAGGGTGATGCCATTTATCAGTCCATAGCCGCCGCATCTATTTTAGCAAAAACACATCGAGATGAAATCATGTTGGAGCTAAGCCAAACATTTGATTGTTATGACTGGAAAAACAATAAGGGGTATCCTACCAAAAAACATAGAAACGCCCTTGTCAAGCATGGGAAATCAATTCATCATCGAAACTCCTTCAATCTTTTTGGCCATAAAGAACAGTTAGACCTTTTTGATTAAACAAATCGTTGTTAATTTTATTTCTTAATAAACAGTTTTAGCGCCTCCAATGACTTTACTTTTGAGATATGCTGAAAAAAATTGCCTTTGGGGTCATATTGGTCATTTGTCTATATACTTCATTTTCTCTGATTTCAGAATTAAGCTCAGAAAAATATGATATTGAGGCCACTGCTTATTTTAACAAAAATGACTCAACGGTATATGTGATTCATGAGACAAGAGGCATAGACTTTCAATCGGAAACATTCAAAACCTTGCCTACCAATCTTGAGATCATTCAAAGCATCAAAGAATCTATACCCGATGATTGTTCTGTATACTTTAGCAAAAATAGAGCTCTTTTGGTTTTTGAATCCAAATCAAACTGGAGCAAATCTTCCATAAAAGAGCTTTTTATAGATGGAAAGCACAAAATAATCTTTACTGATCTCCGAGAATTTAAATATGGTTTTTTTGAAGGAGTCTATTCAAAAAACAAGATCCTCCTTTATTCTGGTCCAAAACCTCATTCATTCAATACGACATTTTCTATGGATAAAAAGGCCAATTATTCGATAGTTTCTCTTGAAAACAAAAAAACCAGCGTTCGGGACTATTATGTTACTAGTGAAAAGACCTTATGCTATAACAAAATTAAAAAAGAGCAACGACCTCTTACAAATAAACTCGATCGACAGATCTTTAGTTCCTTTATACCTCAAAACTTTGATGACTACACCTTTTATGAAAAAGAATACCTAGCAACAATCGATACTGTATATAAAAACAGTACTCTATACGAGAAAACCTTATCGGGTGTACTTTTGCTTAAAAAAGATAATCGTTCTTTGATCATTATTGATCTCAAAAGAGGACAAAACCTTGTTGAAAGTGGAGCATCAATTTCAAATATTGAGGTGAATACAATGAATTACGTTAAACAAAAAGTATCTTATTTTGCAGACGATAAAGAAGCCGGAGCCATTACTCATTATTTCGTATCAGATATTAACGATTTTGCCATTTTATCCAAAGACAAATCATATTTCGACCAAAACCTGACAGAAATTAAGTTGGGAAATGTATTGATTGGAAACAAAAAAAAGTTAGACGTTCTTTATCAAAATGGGCCAAGAAAAGTAATCTTTAGAGAAATAAATTCAAATAGCTCAAAAACCATATCGGTAGCTGGAACAGATCTTATTGAAACCAATATCGCCTATAAAAAGTCGATAAATGAAGATAAAGAAGAATCTTCAAAAGACTATTTTGCAATGAATACAGAGGAGCGCATTGCCTCTTTTTATGCATATGCCGGAAGGGGTAATACATTTTTAGTTACAGACTCCAATACTTGGATTCGTTTTGAAAATGGAAATCGAAAGTGGGAAAAGACTTTTAATAAAAAAGTACTAAAGCAACCAAAACTGATGGAAATGTCTTCGAATCAATACCAAGACATCGCGATATTATTTAAAGACACATTGCTTATTGTTGATAAAGAAGGGCGGATATTGAATCATTTTAGAACAAGCGGTGCGGTTCACCCCATAAGATGTAGAATAAAAAACAAAGTGTCTTTTTTGATTCCAAATACGGATCGGATGGAGGTTGTAGATTATGACGGAAAGGTGCTCGCAACTTATTCTTTCAGTTCGGACATTAAAGATATGGTACTGTTTAACGAAAAAGGGAAAAAACATGTTGCAGTGTTGTGTAAGGAGATGTTTTTCATTATCAATTTGGATCGCAAAAGAACAGTGCGCAAAATTAAGCTTTCAGACAACTACAAACTCATAAAACAGTCTGAGAAATCTGTGATCATGAATGCTTCTGAATCAAGATTTATTAATTTGTTAGGAAACGAAATGAATTGTGCTGTTCCTCAGGGATATCAATATAAATGTGCCTTTAAATCAAATGGACTAATGCACATGATCTTTGCAAAGGAGAATCACATGATGTCCATCAATGAAAATGGGAAATATGAATGGAAAAGGGTTATTACTTGTTCTTCAATAGATAAAATAGTCGTACATAAGTCTCAGAATAATTCGGGTACTCATTCAATTATTTTAGGGCTTCTGGATGGTATTGAAAACAAAATATTACTTTTGAATACCCAGGGTTCTAAGATGGATGACGTTAAAAGACATGGAGAAAAAGATCTTCAGATTACAGATTACGGAAATCGAGGCATCTCAATAACAACCTTTTTAGGAAACTATTTAATTCAATATGCTAAATTTTAATTATGAAAAAAATTATACTCCTCATACTCGTCACCGTTAGTTCAAACCTATCTGCCCAAAATTATCTAGGAGTTTCCTCAAGTAATTATGCGGGAGTTATGGGAACCGATATTCAACCCGCTAGTTTTGTAGATGGAAGGTTTATGTTTGACTTAAACCTTGGGAGTTTCAACTTCCTTGCTTTTCAAAACTTCGGTTCTTTTGACGCGTCGGTACTGCCCGGTTGGTGGAAAAGCTCTCTTGCTGATCAAGAAACTGTTGATTCATGGGTAGGAGAAGCCGATCCAAATCTTGAGTCGGATTATTTTGGGGGATATGGTTTTCTCCCCAAATTGTATGATAAAAACTCGACAAGTGTTTTGGGTTTTAATACCAATCTTCAAGTCGACCTGTTGAACTTTATGTTCCATGTTCATCCCAAGGTCGCTATAGGATTTTCAGCCAAAGCTAGATCAATTACGAATGTGGATAACGTCGATCCAAAATTAGCATATCTCGCAGAGGTAGAATTGGAGGATGAGAATTTTTGGGACATACAACTTAACGAAGAACTGATTAACTTAAATCACATGACCTGGACCGAATACGCATTTAAATATGCGCAAATCATAAAGGAGGAAGGTCAGCACTTTTTAAAAGCGGGAGCAAATCTCAAGTATCTATCAGGATACGCAGCAGCATATCTCTACAGTAACAATTTTCGATACAACCTTTATAATGATGATACCACACAATATTTAGGAGGAGATTTTGGTTACGGATATTCCGAAAGTATAAATGATGCTGCAAATGATAATATTGATTATGGCGGTATGTTCGGATTGCCGAAAGCTTCAGCTCGTGGTTTTGGACTAGATCTTGGAGTCGTATACGAGTGGCGTCCCGACTACAAAGACTATAAATATGACATGGATGGCGAGATGAACCTTTGGGCGAGAGATCAAAACAAATACAAAGTCCGTGTTGGATTATCACTTACGGATCTTGGAGGAATGAGATTCAAAAAGGGTGGTATCAGTAGAGATTTCTCGGTACAAACCTCTAACCTATTCGACATCAATACTTTTGGCGAAGCAGGAGGTCTAGAAGAGTTTGATGCTACGATCGATTCTTTGATTTCGCAATCCACAAATGATGGTAATACCGATTGGACCTCTGGAGAACGGGACACCTCATCAACCTTTTACATGAGAACGCCAAAAGCCTTTAGTTTTCAAGTCGATTACCACATATGGAAATCGTTTTACGTCAACGCAACTGGAATCTTTAATATAGTATCAAAAAACAGAGACTCTAAAGTAAAGATTGCCAATCAATTTTCAATTACTCCTAGCTTTGACTATGCTTGGTTTGGTATTCACTTACCCTTGTCTATAAATGACTACAGTGGATTTAAGGCAGGGCTCGGTGCTCGTCTAGGCCCTTTAACTATTGGTGTTACTGATTTTCGATTCTTGTTTGCCTCGGGCAATGTAAGAGGAGCTGAATTATACGCAGGAGTGAGAGTTCCTATTCTTTATGGTTCACCTAATGATTTGGACGGAGATAAAGTTTCTGATAAGGTAGATGATTGTATCGACGTACCAGGACCATGGTCATTCAAAGGTTGTCCAGACACGGATAATGACGGTATCGTTGATATGAAGGACGACTGCCCATTGGATTCAGGCTTAGTAGAATTCCAGGGATGTCCTGACAGAGATCACGATTCTATTCCTGATCGTGTAGATGATTGTCCTGATACTCCTGGATTGGCAGAATACAATGGTTGCCCAGACACGGACTTGGATGGTATTATAGATCGAGAGGACGACTGCCCAGAAACTCCAGGTATAGCGGAATTTAATGGTTGTCCTGATACTGATGAAGATGGCCTAATGGACTCTGAAGATGATTGTCCCAAAATCCCTGGACCGATTGATAACAATGGCTGCCCAGTTGTTGAAGAAGTCGTTGAGGAAGTTATTGAAGAAGTCGTTGAGGAAGTCGTTGAAGAAACGAAGCCAATTGACTCAGATGAAGACGGAATATTCGATGAAGACGATGATTGTCCTCAAACCCCAGGAATTGCAAAATTCAATGGTTGTCCTGATACAGATAATGATGGATTTATGGATTCTGAAGATGATTGTCCTCAAACCCCAGGAATTGCAAAATTCAATGGTTGTCCTGACACGGATAATGATGGACTAAAAGATAGCGATGATGACTGTCCGAAAACACCAGGACCGATTGATAATAATGGCTGTCCGGTGATAGAGGAACGTGTCGTAGAGGTCATTCAAACAGCCTTCGATGATTTGGAGTTCCAAACCGCAAAGGCCATTATTTTAGATAAATCGA
>CAJWCX010000039.1 GCA_913031405.1 uncultured Flavobacteriales bacterium
TAATTAATTTTTTCATAATAGGTGTTTTTGATTATATGAACTTTAGAAAATTCTACGAGACGTTGTTTTTAATTTGAAAAATCATCTTTGAATCAGAGATTCTCCAGTCATTTCATTTGGTTTTTCGATGCCAAATAACTTCAATATCGTAGGGGCAATATCTCCCAAAATACCGTCTTTTACTTTATTATTAATATTATCCTTAGAAACTAAAATAAAGGGAACGGGGTTGAGGCTGTGAGCCGTATGGGGAGATCCATCTTGATTGATCGCGAGATCAGCATTGCCATGATCTGCAATAACAATAAATGAGTATCCTTCTTTAAGGCCTGCGTTTATGATATTTTGAAGACAGGAATCTACCGTTTCCACGGCTTTGACAATCGCATTAAAAACTCCGGTATGACCTACCATATCTGGATTTGCAAAATTAAGACAAAGAAAATCTGGGCCCCCCGAACCAAGTTCTTGTATAACCTTTTGTGTGACTTCAAATGCACTCATCTCGGGTTGTAAATCATATGTCGCCACTTTTGGTGAGTTCACAAGTATTCTCTTCTCCATTCTAAAGGGTTCTTCTTGACCTCCATTGAGAAAAAAGGTAACATGTGGGTATTTTTCTGTTTCGGCAATTCTTAATTGTGATTTCCCGTTTTTTGAAAGGACCTCACCGAGGGTGTTGCAAATGTTTTCTTTGTCGAAAATAACCTGGACATTTTTAAATGTTTCATCATATCTGGTCATGCAATAGTAATTCAGCTGGAGCTTTTTCATTTGATAACCTGAAAAATCTCTTTGGGTCAGTGCAGTGGTAATTTCTCTCGGACGGTCTGAACGAAAATTGAAACAAATAATAGTATCTCCCTCTTCAATTAGACCTCGTCGATCGATCATTGAAGGCTCGACAAATTCGTCTGTGATACCACTGTCATATGCTTGTTTTAGGGCCTCACTGGCCGAGTTAAATTGATCTCCACTTCCTTTGATCATTAGGTCATAGGCTTTTTTAATGCGTTCCCATCTCTGATCCCGATCCATCGCATAATAACGACCAATAACACTAGCTATTTTAACATTATTTGCTGAAGCAACACCTTCTAGGTTATGAATAAAAGCCAATCCGCTTTTGGGGTCACAGTCTCTTCCGTCAGTAAAAACATGAACATAGGAGCGATCCAAACCATAAGACCCAGACAGCTTGCATAGTGCATGAAGATGTTCCTGACTGCTGTGAACCCCGCCTTCGGAAACAAGCCCCATAAAGTGCATCTTTTTTCCATTCTTTTTTACCTTTTGAAAGGCATCAACAATACCTGGTTGTTTTTCAAAGCTGTTATTTTCAATCGTCTTATTGATTCTCGACAGTTCTTGATAAACGATTCTTCCCGCGCCTATGTTTAAATGTCCAACCTCAGAATTCCCCATCTGACCTTCAGGAAGTCCTACTTTTTCTCCAAAAGTTTGCAATGTAGCATTGGGGTATGTCTTCTGAAGCATATCATAGCACGGTGTTTCCGCCATTTGAATAGCATCTGTGTGGTCGGCTTTACCGATGCCCCAACCGTCTAAAATAATCAGTCCGACTTTATTTTTCATAGGGTAAGCTAATTGTGAATATCGATCCAACAGGTTCGTTTTGTTGATAGAAAACATCACCGCCATGAAGCTGAATAAACTGCTTTGCGATATACAGACCCAGGCCACTCCCTTTTTTTGATCTGGTTTCCTCATTTCCAATTCGAAAAAACTTATTGAAAATAGCATTTTGATGAGGTTCTTTGATTCCTGGACCTCGATCGAAAATAGAAATCAGGCAGTTTGCACCCTTCTTTTTTAAACTGATTTTAATTTCTTGAGCCCCCCCATATTTTATTGCGTTTTCCAAGATGTTATTGATGCTCGTTTCAATCATAAATGCATCTACATAAACAATGGCAGATTCATCAGCATCTAGCCGAATACTTTTGATGTTGTATCTTTTCTCGTAATTCTTTATAATTTCCTTTAAAACCAGACTCATGTCGACATCGGTTTTGTCTGTTGATATTCCCTTATTATCGAGGCGAGAGGCATTGATAATGTTGTCAATAAGTATTTTTAAGCGATCATTTTCAGCAATTGCTTTATCTACGAGAGCTTGTTTTTGTGGCTCTTTTAGTTCTCTGCGTGAAGACAGCGTTTGTAGGGCAAGTTGTATTGATGTTAAGGGGGTTTTAAGTTCGTGAGTAATAGAAAGCATAAAGTTGTTTTGATTTTGTGATAACTCAATTTCTTTTTTTATCGATTTTTGAATTTGCCAAAATCCTGCCATGAGAATCAGGATGAAAACAAAACCTTCTCCTAAAATCATGAAAACACGCCTCGAAGTTTGTTCGTCCGAGGAATCAACTAAAGCCCCAAGGTCAAGGATTTGATATCCCCACCATAGGAATTGTAATACAACGTAAAATGCCAATAAATATATTAGTATGTTAGACCTTTTTGTCATTAAGCTACCGTTTTAAATATTAAATTTTTCTCTTTAATGATGCCGATGACTTTTGGCAAACAGGCCATCATTAGTTTTGCCGATTTCTTACTATTATGAAAAAGCAAAATATCACCACCTTTGATTAAAGCTGCTTTTTTTACAATGGTTTCTTCATCAATAGTGCGGTCATAGTCATGAGCGTTCCATGTCCACATCACTGTTTTTTTACCCATTCTAGTCACTTGCCTTTCTTGTTCTCTGGTGAGCCTTCCATATGGAGGTCTAAACAGAATAGTATTCATGAGATCATCTGTTTTTTTAATGGATTTGAGGTATTCCTCATTGTCTGTTCTACTACCCTTTTCATGGTTGTAGGTGTGGTTTCCAACCATATGACCGAACTGTTTCATCTTTTTATAAATGGCGGGGTATTTCTCAACTTGGCTTCCGATACAAAAAAAGGTGGCTTGAATATTTTCTTTATTTAAGAATTCCAAAAGCCATGGTGTTACGGTCTCATCAGGTCCATCGTCAAAAGTAAGATAAACTGAACTTGGGTCTTTACCAGTCCATTTCCTATTCCAAAAAAGGGATTGAATCAAATATGGAACTCGGAAAAAACGCATTAATAATGATTACTTAGTAACACCATAATCATAGATGATTTTGATTTCATCAAAATACCGTTCAAGAGATCTTAATTTACTTTGAACTATAACTCTAGAGTCATCATCATCATCATCATTGATCGCGGCATTTGCTTTTTTAAGTAGTGATGATACATTTCTATGAACTTTAGTCAATGATTCTTCCAAAAGTTGACCCGTATTCAGTGGGTCCTCTTCTTTTGCGGTAACGTGCATCATGTGAAGGCCATGAATTGCTGCAAAAAGAATATCAGAGTTGCTTTGATCTGGACTATTCAGAAGAAGGACTTGCGAATCGCTATTTACAAAATAGTTGACAACACTCTCGTATTGTTTTATCAAGGTCTTAATTAGGGATTTCGCCTTTTGGTGCTCCCCTAGCTTCAAATAAAGCTGAGCGTATTCATGTATGGTTCCTTGCCCGCTTAGTTTGGGTCGGTGCTGAGAGCCCTTAAAAGTTTTGCCTTTTAATCCCCCCCTTATGTAACTAGCTTTTGCAAAGGTCTCATCAATCTGTTTGAGCATGGATAAGTTTATCTGTGAGGATTGATCAATCAGGCCTTGATAACCTGGAAGTGGAACGGGAGTCACAGATGATGTACCTACAGCGTCTGCAGAAATAAAAGTATTTGAGTTGGGTTGAAGGTAAATAAAAGCTGCATAACTAACATAATTGTCCCTTAGAGTAGGTTGGCCATATAAATCATCACCAAATCCAAGCACAACGTCAGCAGGCATTATCTTTAAAGATCTGTCTAATACTTTTGTGGCCCTCAAGGTGTCTTGTCTTTCGGCTAAAGCATTGGCTAAGGTTAAAAATAATTTTCTGTAATCAGAAGTGTGGCGTCTTGCATAGTAATCAGTGATTACTGTAGGGTCTGCCATGTTTCCGAAGCTATAGTTTTTCATTAAGTTAGCATAGGTCTTTTCAATGTTTAAGTTATTACCAGGAAGAGGGGTAAATTCATAGCCAACCCCTTGTTTTTTAAGGTATTTAGCAAGGCTTTTGGCCACCTCATTTCCAATGCTTGAGAAGTAGATACCTCTTTTCCAGTCGAAATTAGCCAACACATCAAGAATCATTATTTGTTCTCTTGTAATGGGCGCGTCAATGGTAATGCTCAGCTCTTCAGGACACAAACCAATATCTTCTTTGGAAATAATGCCCGAAGCAACAGCATTTTTTTTGTTAACCTTAAGTGTGAATGAATTGGCTGGACAAAGGTTGAGTGCTTCAGTTAAGCCACCCTCCTGTGTCTTAGTCCCTACAAAGAAATAGTCTTTTTCCATATACGACATCATTTTACTCAAGTCCACGCTGCCCCATCCTTTATCGAATTGATCAAAGGAAGTATTTAAGTCCGGAAACTTTTTAATCATCTCATAAGCATTGACAATAGATGCCGATAAGGAGTTGACATCCTTGTTTAAGAAATTGATGTACTTACTAGTATCTTTATATGGAACTCTGTTTTTTATAGCATTAACAATATCATTCTTTAGTATAACATATTTTGTTTTCGCCAGCTCTCTGTTTTTAGGGTTTTCCAGTCGGAGGTCAATCAGTCTTTTAAAGTTTTCAGGTTTCACATCAGTAGCTAAAAATAAATAGTATAAACCTTCTTGAAAATACATCACATCGGTTGTTCCACCATACATAAGAATTTGGTCTTTTGAAAAACCAATGGGTAAAGGGTCTGAGTCATAGGCCTTCATTTTCATTTGGTTGGTATACCAATCTGTTCCCATTAAAGAGAGATTACACACTCTCACATCCGTTCGATAACCTTCAACCTCTTGCATATACCATAGTGGGAAAGTATCATTATCTCCGAAGGTGAAAAGAATACCGTTTTTTTCACATGAAACTAGGTAGTTTTTAGCGAGATCTCTAGCGGTAGTTTTTCCACTTCTGTCGTGATCATCCCATCCCTGAGTCGCCAGAATTAGAGGCACAGCAAGTCCGAGTGTTCCCGCTACTCCAATATTGATATTAGGGTTATTTATTTTTACACGTGATTTTAAAAAATCAATAATGGCATAGGTGCCAAAACTGATCCACATGCTAAAGAAGTAAAAGGATCCGGCGTATGCATAGTCTCTTTCACGAGGCTCAAATGGCTTTTGATTTAAGTAAAGGACTATTGCAATTCCGGTAAAAAAGAATGCAAGTGTCAAAACAAAGGCATCTTTAGGCGCTTTTCGATAATGAAAAATAAGACCAATAAGCCCAAATATTAATGGAATGAAATAAAATTTATTGTTTGATTTATTTTGGGAGGTATAAAAAGGAGCGTGCTTTTGGCTACCAAGCCTAGCCTCGTCTATGAAGTCAATTCCTGAGATCCAGTTTCCCCTCATGTTATCGCCATGTCCCTGGATATCATTTTGACGACCTGCAAAATTCCACATGAAATATCTGAAATACATCCAATTCATCTGATAGCTCATAAAGTATCTTAGATTTTCACGAGTTGTGGGTAGCCTTTTTTCGTCTTTACCCTCGGGAGCATCAATATCTGGGTTATTTGAGTCATAACCGGACCAGTATATGTACCCCGGGATTTTTTTTGCATCGGCCATGTACATTCTTGGGAAAAACACACTTTGTTCTCCTTCATAAGTCGGGATTTGATTTTTTCTTAAATCAGCATTGGTTACAAAATATTTCTCTTCTAATTCGAGTTCGCTATTATTGGATTGTTGATTCATCCATTTTTCGGCGTCTGCTTCTTCTTCAAATCCTTTTAGGTCAACTTCTCCGTCGCCAACCACCCATTTTCTCAAATGTATGGGGTTGCTGTCATCCCAGTTGGAAGGATCACTGCTCCGATTCCATCTTTTTTTTCCGTTTGCATCCACGATGAATTCGCCATATCGATCTTTTTCAAACTCACCTCCGCTTTCTTTCGAATTCCAATGTGGACCGCTTATTAGAGGCGATTTACCGTATTGGTCTCTTTTAAGATATGAGTGTAATGTAACCAGGTTTTCAGGGTCATTTTCGTCAAGAGGGGTGTTTGCATTTGACCTGATCACAATAACAGCAAAGGATCCGTAACCAATCAAAAGGAAAACAAGCCCCATGAGTGAATTAGATAAAAGGTGCATGTTGTTTTTACGCGCATACCGAACTCCTAAGACACAAATTGCCACAAGCAAGGCAAAGAAGAACATAGACCCCGAATAAAATGGAAGTCCCAAGGAATTTACAAATGCGATTTCAAAGCTTGAAGCAAGAGAAATAGTGCCAGGAATAATTCCTTCTTGAATGAAGCCAAGAATTAAAATTGAGACAACACCAGTAATAAAAAACCCCTTATTCGTGGTTTCTTTAATCCTAAAATAAATAACGTATCCAATTGCAGGAATCACAAGAATGCCAAGGAGGTGTACTCCAATAGCAAGTCCTAAAAGAAAGAGAATGAGAAGCAGCCAGCGGTTGGGACTAATATCATTGGCAAGACTATTTGATTGAAGCTGGGATATTTCTTCATCCCATTTTAAGATGGCCCAGAAGATGACAGCTGTAAACAATGATGCCATGGCATACACCTCTCCTTCAACTGCCGAGAACCAAAATGAATCCGTGAAAGTATAAGCTAGAGCTCCAATCGAGGCCGAAATAAAAATTCCAATTTGGTCATGGTTTTCAAGTGATTTTTTACTTTGAAGAATTAATTTCTTTAGAAGAAGTGTAATAGACCAGAACATAAATAGGATGGTAAACGAGCTAGAAAGTGCAGAAAGTGCATTGATGTAGAAAGCGACATTTTCGGGCGCTGCGAAGAATGAAAAAACCCTGCCCAATATCATATATAGAGGGGCTCCTGGAGGGTGGCCAACTTCAAGTTTGTATGCCGCAGTAATGTATTCTCCGCAATCCCATAAGCTGGCTGTGTCTTCTATGGTCAATAGATATACGATTGTTGCTATAGCGAAGACAACCCAGCCATTTATTTTATTAATGAAATTATAATTCATGTTCTTTTTGATTCGTTAAAGAGTTTGCGAATTTACGAATATTAGTGTTGAGTTAAAAGAATTGAAGTGGACAAATTAAGAATGAATAAGCAATAAATTTTTCATTTACTGAATGAATAATAAAATTAAGTTCTTAAATTTGCCCGCCGGATTAAATACTTTAATCGCATCTTGACCCATGGTGTAACTGGCAACACGTCTGGTTTTGGTCCAGAAGAGTCTAGGTTCGAGCCCTAGTGGGTCAACACAATTCTTAGAGTGAATGCACCCGCATTCACTCTTTTTTTTAAGCAGTAATTATGAGTGAAAACGAGGATAAACAAGAAATAGAATCATTAGGAGAGTTTGGGCTTATTGACCTCTTGACTAATGATGTAGAGCTAAGAAATGAGTCGAGCCATAAAGGGGTTGGGGATGATGCCGCGGTCATTTCGGTAAATGAAAATACACTCAGCCTTCTGTCGGCTGATATGTTGGTCGAAGGCGTTCATTTTAACCTATCTTACATGCCATTAAAGTCTTTAGGATTTAAGGCTATATCAGTCAATGTATCTGATGTTATTGCCATGAATGGAGAACCTGAACAGGTCACGGTATCATTGGGGGTGTCAAGTAAATTTCCAGTTGAGGCACTGAAGGAATTATACAAGGGGATCCATGCGGCATGTGAGTTTTATCAAGTTGATCTCGTAGGAGGAGACACAACCTCGTCCTATTCTGGTTTAATTATTTCGATATCCGTTTTAGGAAAAACAGATCGAGAAAAAGTAGCCTACAGAGATGGAGCCAAAGAAAACGATTTGCTTTTGGTTACAGGGGATTTAGGGTCGTCATATCTGGGGCTTCAAATTTTAGAAAGAGAAAAAGGGGTGTTTAATGAAAATCCTAATATTCAGCCAAAATTAGATGGTTATGATGAACTGATCAAAAAGCAATTGCAACCAATTGCTCGACAAGATGTCATTTCTCTTTTTTGTGAGATGTCTTTTGTTCCCACATCCATGATTGATGTTTCAGACGGATTGGCCTCTGAGGTCATGCATCTGTCCAAAGCAAGTAAATGTTCTTTT
>CAJWCX010000040.1 GCA_913031405.1 uncultured Flavobacteriales bacterium
TTTAATGCCGAATCTTCATCTTGCTTAGCTAATTCTTGTGCCCAATAAAGCGCCAAATAAAAATGGCTTCCTCTGTTGTCTAATTCACCGCATTTTCGAGACGGAGACTTATCATTTAAGAGAAATTGTCCAGTAGCTGAATCAAGTGCTTCACCCAATACTCGGGCCTTTGAATTCCCGGTGGCATCTGCAAGGTGCTCTAAAGATACGGCTAGAGCTAGAAATTCTCCTAAAGAATCCCACCTCAGGTGATTCTCTTTTTCAAACTGATCGACGTGTTTAGGAGCAGAACCTCCAGCACCTGTTTCAAAAAGTCCACCACCATTCATCAAAGGAACGATTGAAAGCATTTTCGCTGAAGTACCCAGTTCCAGAATGGGGAATAAATCGGTCAAATAATCCCTTAGAACATTTCCAGTTACTGAAATAGTATCTTCTCCTTTTTTTATTCTTTCTAATGAAAATAGGGTAGCGTCGAACGGTGAAAGAATAGAAATTTCTAATCCATTGGTATCATGATCCTTTAAATAAGTTGCAACCTTGTTCATAAGTTGAGCATCATGAGCTCGATTTTCATCTAGCCAAAATACCGCGGGTGTTTGGGTTGCCCGCGCCCTCTTAACAGCCAGCTTTACCCAGTCCTGAATAGGAAGATCCTTTACCTGACACATTCTCCAAATGTCGCCGGCTTGAACAGAATGCTCCATTAATATTATTCCATTTTCGTCTGTAACTTGAACCTTTCCAGCTTCTTTAACTTCAAAGGTTTTATCATGAGAGCCATATTCTTCTGCTTTTTGGGCCATTAAACCCACGTTAGAAACACTCCCCATTGTAGCAGGGTCAAAGGCGCCATTCTCCTTACAAAAATCAATAGTTGCTTGATATATTGGAGCATAAGATGAGTCAGGGATAACAGCCTTTGTATCTTGTGTTTTTCCATCTGAATTCCACATTTGTCCAGAATTGCGAATCATTGCGGGCATCGATGCATCAATAATGAAATCGCTAGGAACATGTAAGTTCGTAATGCCATTATCCGAATCAACCATAGCAATGGCAGGACCATCGTGATAACATTTTTTAATGTCCTTTAAGATTTCTTCTTTTTGATCATTAGCCAATTGATTGATTTTCGAAGTAAGGTCGCCAAAACCATTATTAACATCTACCCCGAGCATTGTAAATAGATCACTATATTTTTCAAATAGTGGTTTAAAAAATGTTCTAACCGCATGTCCAAAAATAATAGGGTCTGAAACCTTCATCATGGTCGCTTTCATATGTAATGAGAACAATAAGTCATTTTTTTTACTGTCTATAATCTCTCTTTCTAAAAAGGAATTCAAGGAATGAATTGACATGCTTGTGCCATCTACAATCTCACCCTTGAGTACTTTAATGCTATCCTTCAAAATGATTTTATTGCCATTTTTACAAACAAGGGTAATTGATAAATGCCCATCATTTTTTATAGTAACAGACTTTTCATTTGATTTAAAGTCTCCATCCGACATCGTCGCAACGTGTGTTTTTGAATCAGATGACCATGGCCCCATTTTGTGGGGATTCTTTTTCGCATAATTTTTTACTGCTTTAGGGGCTCTCCTGTCTGAATTGCCCTCTCTTAGTACAGGGTTTACTGCACTGCCTTTTACCTTGTCGTAAGTGGCTTTAACACTTTTTTCGTCATCGTTTTTAGGCTCCTCTGGATAGTTTGGTAATTTGTACCCCTTAGCCTGAAGTTCTTTAATTGTTGACTTGAGTTGAGGAACAGAAGCACTAATATTGGGGAGCTTGATGATGTTTGCCTCGGGTGTTTTAGCCAAGACACCTAACTCTTTCAAGGCATCATTTATTTTTTGATCTGCACTTAGGTATTCTGGAAATTGAGAAAGAATTCTTCCTGCTAATGAAATGTCTCGTGTTTCAATATTTAAATTGGCACTAGAGGCAAACGCCTGAACTATCGGCAAAAAGGAATAAGTAGCCAGTGCCGGGGCTTCGTCAGTCTTTGTGTAAATGATGGTTGATTTTCGCATAATGCTCGTATTTCAATGGTCGTAAAGAAGAGCAAATTTAACGAATCTTTCGCACCTACGAATTGTGAATGGGTGACATTTTGGTATTCCGAGTTATAAAGAAATAAAACCTTTTGCGAGAAGGACGCCTCAGTAAGAAAAAAAAATTAATTTAGAAACACCCATGTGTATTCAACAAAAACAATTATGAATCAATACAAAGGTCTTTTATTTGCATGTTTTTTATTAGTTCTTTTTGGCTGCAGCTCAATAGAGGCGGCATTTCCTGAATTGGAATCTGATCCCGCCGAACCATTTTCTCCAGAGTTGTCGGTAATGAATGTGCAATTGGAAGTAGACATGAGTCCTTTTTTAAAGATGTTAGAAAATGAGACTCCTCGATCTTTTAAGGGTGGTAAAAGTCTTTGCGAAGGGGTGAGTTATGATTATGACTTTAACAGGTCGGAAATTGAGTTTGCAACGCTTCGAAATGAAGTAAACTACACAATTAGGGGCGGTTTTGGTCTAGAGCTTAATTATTGTCCTTTGTGTGTAACCCTTTTTGGAGTTAGTTCTTGTTCCGTACCAAGAATTTATGGTTCTTGTGGTATTGATGAACCCCGAAGAAGGTATGCAATGAAATATGGGACTAAATTAAAACTGAACAATGATTATCAGCTAAGCTCATCCACAAAACTGAAGTCATTTAAGATTCAAGACCCATGTGAAATCACATTTATGAAGTTCGATGTGACGGAAAAGGTGAAAAAGGAAATTCAAAATGAATTAAAAAGCATGGCTAAAAAGATTGATCGGCAAATTTCTGAGATAGACCTTAAGTCAAAAATGGATAGTGCTTGGAGTATTTTAAGTCAGCCTTTATCAATTGATCAATATGGATTTCTTTACATAAATCCACAAAGCGTATCCGTCAGTGATTTAACATACAGGCACATGACGGCTTTTTTCAACTTAAACCTATTTTTTGCCCCTATTTTAACAACAAATAAAGAAGCTGTTTTTCAGTCTAAACTAGGGCAAATGGAAGACCACAGCCGGGTTGATGGATTTAATATTATAGCTGATATTCAGATGGGTTATGATTCTATTTCATCCCTTTTAACAAAGCATCTCTATGATACAGAAATACCCCTCAAGAACAAGACACTTTTGGTTAAAGAATTGTCTGTCGTAGGCTCAAATGACGGGCGACTTATTTTTCGAGTTGCTTTTGAAGGTTTTAGAAAAGGAACCATATACCTCACTGGGGTTCCCCAAATCGATTCTGCGAATCAGACTTTGGATTTTTCTGGATTGGATTTTGAAATAAAGACCAGAAGTCTTCTTTTAAAATCATCCCAGTGGCTCTTAAATAATAAGATCATCAATGAAATAAAGCAAAAAGCAAAAATTGACTTATCCGCCAAGTTTACAGAGGCTAAAGTCAACCTAAAAGAAAAGCTTTCAGGCGAAATTCAGGATGGTATTTATACAAAGACTAAGTTTAAAGATATCAGAATATCGAAGTTATTATTAACTTCAAAGCAGATAACTATTAGAACTAATTTAACAGGTAATTTGAAAATTACAATTGACTGATTTGAGGATACTTTTTTTATTCTTAATGTTTTTGAGCCTGTTTTTCCCGACCAATGTCTGGAGTCAGAAATCTTATTGTTCATGTGAGAATGGTGTTTCATTGACCAATAATAATGTATATCATTTGTCTTTTCAAGGGAAAAAGGGAAGGGACAAGTCTGGGCTGAAAAATTATGCAAAGGAAAAAGAGCTCTCAAAAAATCAAATTTGGCTATTCTTTGACCCCCCTTCCTCAGGGCGTATAAAATTGCTTTTCGACTCTACAGATAAAGCCTTTACTACTTATGTTTTTATGCAATCACTAGAAGATATTTGTGCTGATTTTAATTCCCATAGGGCACAACTCATATATTCAGAAAAAAACCCTAAAAATATTGAAAAAACACAGCTTTATATTGAACAGGGCTTGCGATATGCAATTGTCCTTGCTGGAAAAAGCAAGGTTAAAGATTCCGTTTCTCTGAATATTCTTTTTAGCCCCCAAGATATAGAAGGAAATGAAATAGTTGATTCACTCATGTTCGACTTGACAAAGCCATCAAAACACAAAAAATATTGGCTGCATATTCGAAATTCCGTAAATCATAAGCCAGTTAAGGGAACTATTTCTTTTGATGGTTCTAATGAGATTGATGGCGCTTATGTTGCTAGTGATTTGGTCATGAACCTTTCTCGCAATATTAAAATATGTGAACTGAATATTGATGCCGAAGGATATTTTTCTTTTGATCAAGAAGACTATAAAATTATTTTGGGAGACAATGGATTTAGAGATACTGTTTATTTAAAACCATTGGTTCGTGGAATGGTTGCTAAAATAGATGAGATTTATTTTGCG
Source organism: uncultured Flavobacteriales bacterium (assembly GCA_913031405.1). Classification (GTDB taxonomy): domain Bacteria; phylum Bacteroidota; class Bacteroidia; order Flavobacteriales_D; family Crocinitomicaceae; genus UBA952. The sequence continues at coordinate 4,459 of CAJWCX010000040.1, forward strand.
GCAGGACTTCCAGACATTTTGGAGGAATCGTTACCAAAATTAAATAGGCTAAGAGATTTTTTGTTGGTCAATCCTACTGTTAATATTGAAATTCAAGGACATGTAAATGGCGACGGCACTAAAAAAATGAAGTCAAAAAAATTATCTAAGAAGAGAGCAAAAAGAATTTTGTTCTATTTAGTTGACGCAGGTATTTCTCACGATCGACTTAGTGCCAAGGGCTACGGTTTCACAAAACCCGTATTTGATTCTCCTCAAAATGAAATGGAAAAAGAGACCAACCGTCGCGTGGAGATATTAATTAAGTAGGTTCTAATAGTACGGTGATATCATAAAATAAACGATCACTCCAGAAACCGCAACATAAAGCCAAAGAGGAAAAGAAAACCGCGTCCATTTTTTATGTCTTTCAAAATCACCCTGCCACGCAAAGAGATAAGAAAATAGAACTAAAGGAATCACAATGAGACTCAATAAAATATGAGAGATTAGAATGAAAAAATAAACCCCTCGAAGAACACCTTCTCCCCCGTATGGAGTGGAGTCAGAGGTCATGTGATAGGCGACATAGAGTAAAAGAAATAAGAGCGAAAACACCAAGCAAAATTGGACAATTCCCTGATGAAGTTTGATTTTTTTGTTCTTTATTGCCCATAGTGCTATAACTAAACCAACTGCTGTGAGTCCATTTAATGTTGCATATATGGGGGGTAAAAATGAAAAGTCCACACCATCTATTTTAATACCAAAAAGAACGGCTACAGCAAGCGGAATAATTATTGATAATCCTATGATGATCTTTTTTAAAACTGTATCTTTTTGTTTTTTGACCGATCGAATGCGTCCTTTTTGACTGGATATTTTAATCTTAATGGCATCCCATAATTTGATTCTATGAAGAAGAGCTTGTTGAGAAATATCGGTTACCTCTTTGTATTTTTCTGGGTCGTCTCCACAGAGTTCAGATACCATTTTCAACGCAATGGGACCGTGTTCATCTCCATCAAGTTCGATATGCCGATCTAGGTAATATCGCAATTTATTGTATCGGGTATTATTTGAATCAGCTTGCTTGAGTATTTCAATAAACATATCAGGGATGAGGTCTTCTCTACCAAACGTGAACGCAGCCGCTATGCAGTGGTTTTTGCCTGACTCAATCACTTCAAATGAAAAAAGAACAAAATTTCTCACAGCTGGATCAATATCGAGTTGGTTCAGTGCACTTTTTATGTCTGAACCGTTTTCTATGAGGGTAATTAATTTTTTGATTTCTATTGGGTTGGCACCAATTTGCGCCATAGAATCTAAATACATTTCAAAATGACTTGAGGCTTCACCTAACTCATTGATGTCACTCTCTTCAGCATGCACGATTTCATTGATGAACCTTGCTAAGGAAGCACTTGGCCTTGGGGTCCAGGGTATGGATGTGTTGGTTAAATTTATTTGAAGAGCCTTTAGAAGGGACATAAAGTCCCAAACAGCGAAAACATGCATTTCCATGAAGAGCCGAACATCATCTAGACCCATTAACTCATTGTAGAGCTGATGGTTTTTGAGCTGCTCCCGAAGGGGGATTAAATCGTTTTCAATTTCTTCTATTTGTAACATACTTTACCTTAGCTCTTTCAAAAGTATTTCAATACCTCTTTTCAACCTTTGCCTTTCTAATTTGTTCACGCTACCATCATAATCAGTGATGTTATATACACCCCTGACATGTCCTAGCGTATCAATTAGACTAAAAGCTCCTGAGTGAGCATAACCACCCTCGGCATCTTCATCTCTTCCTGCAAAGATCTTAAAGTTCTCTATACCAAGCCTATGTGTTTCTGTTTCGTCTCCAGTTAGAAAGTCCCAATTCAAACAAGAATCGCAATAACTATTTTTGTAAGACCTTAAAACTCTAGGTGTGTCCTGGGTGGGGTCAATTGAAAAAGACAAAAACTGTATTTTATCTGAAAGATCCAACTCATTTGCATATTTATAAATGCCCAGCATTTCAACATTCATTATGGGACAAATCGTTGGGCATGTGGTGAAAAAGAATTCCGTAATCCATATTTTTCCGGAATAACTATCATTTGAAACCGCGAGAGAGTCTTGATTGATAAAATGGAATAATGGAATTCGCTCGTAGATGGTATCGCTGATTATTTGTCCGTTTTCTTCTTTATTTACAATGTCCATAGATCCGATATACGGTAAAGTTATTGCGCTGCTTTCTGCTAAAGAATTTTGCTTGTGATTTTTTGTTGATGAGTCTGTGCAAGAAAGAAAAAGAGAGAAAAAACTAACAAAAAACAGAAACCTCATTTTTTCCCAGGTTTTACAAGGGCCTTATCGTATTGCTTTTGAAGCAAGGCCATGGTTTGCTTCATTCGTCGAATGTGGCCCTCTCTATTACCTGAAAGCACCATTCTCAGGTGATGCTTTTTATCCATAAGCAACATCAATTCATTAAAACCCTCACCATCCTGAATGAGTGACTGACCGTTGCTCTGGTGGTTGTATACTGATTTAGGATCTCCAGATGCTAAAATCCATATAGACGGGTCAAAGTTTTCTACTTTATTTTTGAGAGTTTCGCTTAATGTTTTGAGCTGCTGCAAGGGTTTGCCATTGTGGTTTGTAATAAAGGATAAAATTCTGATGCGTTTTCTTTTTTTTGTTCGATTTTTCCAAATATGCTGGTAAATCATTTGGTTAATGTACCATAATGAAATAGAGCAGTCATCTGGGCAAGATCCTTGAATGGTAGTAATCAAAACAATATCCCCGTCAAATTCTGATGAGTTTCTTTGTTTACCATTTACATCGGTGAAAGAGAAATTATCAATACGACCATAATCATCGAGCGTTTCAAACTTGTGCTCACAAGATCTGTTCATGAATAAAACGAGTACGATAAAAAAAAAGGCGGGTCCAAATACAAGAACAAACCCAAGAAAGTTTTTAAATCTTTTTTTTGCCACGAGTGACTAGATTATAACCCTGACCAAGCATCATTAACGGCTAATGCCTCCCACAGAGCGATGAAGATTAAATAAATAATAAATAGTGCGTAGGGAATGAGGATTACATTCCTCAACCATTTCCTTTCATCACCAAGGTGCATGAAAATCATTACTATGTAACCTGCCTTTAAGACAGTTAAAACAAGAAATGTCCATTTTACAAAAGGCCACAAATCATTGCTTTGCTTGATATACGCCCCTAGGGCGACTTCAACGGCTGTGATGATGGTTAAAAGTAAGGTGACTTTCCAGATTTTTTTTCGGATTTTTTTACCTTCCTCTTCTGAGTGATGGCCGTCTAAAGAATATTCAATTAAATCGTCTCTTTCCATAAGTTGAATTTTTTATACCAGGTAGAAAAAGGTGAAAACAAATACCCAGACTAAATCTACGAAGTGCCAATATAGACCAGTTTTTTCAACCATTTCGTAGTGACCTCTTCTGTGATAGACACCTTTCATGACCCCAATTAAAATTAGAATGTTAATGACTACACCTGAAAACACATGAAATCCGTGAAACCCGGTAATAAAAAAGAAAAACTGACCATACTGAGGAGGCCCGTATTCATTGTGATTTAAATTTGCTCCATAGGTTACTCTGTTTTTTTCTCCGCTGAAGGCAGCC
>CAJWCX010000041.1 GCA_913031405.1 uncultured Flavobacteriales bacterium
TTGAGCCTGGTATAGATGGAGCTGATAATGTTTGCCGTGCAGTTGATACTATAGACCTGAACAATTACATAACAGCAGGGGAAGACTTTGGATATTGGAGTTTCCCAGCAAATGAGTCCTTTGTAAATGGCTCCATTGCTTCAGTTCAATTCCTGCCAGAGGGTTCTCATGATTTTCTTTATGTAGTGAGCACTCCATGTGCATCAGATACAACAATTGCCACGATTGTAATATACGGACCTTCGTCTGCGGGTAATGACGGGGCAGACACCCTTTGCATGAACGAACCCTACAATTTATTGTCTGCGTTATCGGGTACAATTGATTTAGGTGGTCAATGGGTTGATCCTACAGGACAAACCCTTTCTGGACCAAGTATCACAGGAAGTGCTATACCCGGTAGCTATAACTACCAATACTTGGCATCCAATGGTATTTGTGCAACAGATACCTCTACTGTCCTGCTTTTTGTTAATCCAGATTGTGACTATTTAGGTTTGATGGAGTCAGAACTGGCGTTCTTTGACATTTATCCAAATCCAACGAGAGGAGAATTTACAATTCAAGCCTCAGAAGCTGAAGGCTTCTTTAGTGTTGAAATTACGGACTTGAATGGTCGAACTGTAAGTAATTTGAAAAACTACATCACCGGAAATGAAATGAAATCAATTGATTTGAGCGCTTCAGAAGACGGAATGTACTTCGTCAAAATATATAACAACAGTGTATTCAAAACCTACAGATTGGTTAAAGACTAGATTGTTTAAACACGAAATGGAAGGGAGGTTTTGCCTCCCTTTTTTTATTTTTAACCGAATATAATAAAATGTCAAAGCTTCCACATATAACGACTAGTATCTTCAGTAAAATGTCTTTACTAGCCAAAGAACATAAGGCCATTAACCTTTCGCAAGGCTTCCCTGATTTTCCAATCGATGTCAAATTAAAGAATATCATCACCCAAAAAATTCAAGAAGATACACACCAATACTGTCCTGCTTCAGGACACCCAGAATTGCTTGAAGAAATTGCCCAAGTTGTGAAAAAATCATATCAAAGGGAGGCGCATGTAGAAAAAGAAATTCTTGTAACAGCAGGAGCTACGCAAGCCATTTTCACTGCCATACAAGCCGTTGTTCATACTGGAGACGAAGTCATCATCCTTGACCCTAGCTATGACTGTTATGTCGCTCCAGTTTTATTGTGTAATGCAAAACCGATAAGAGTATCCTTGGGTTCGAACTTTATGCCCGACTGGGAGTCTATTCAAAAACATGTGAATTCAAAAACAAAGCTGATTATAACCAATAACCCTCACAATCCTTCGGGGAGAACTTGGGGAGAAGATGACATGAATCAGCTTAAGCTTTTACTGGATGAATTCAAGAACCTTCATTTGCTTTCAGATGAGGTCTACGAGTTCATTACCTTTGAAAACAAACATCTTTCAGCTCACTTATACGAATCTCTTCACAAAAAAAGTATCATCGTATCCTCTTTTGGAAAAACGCTTCATGTAACTGGTTGGAAAATTGGTTATGTTATTGCTGATGAAAAAATAATGAATGAAATTAAAAAAATACATCAATATATGGTGTTTTGTGTAAACAGTATGAGCCAACATGTTATTGGGGCATATCTGAGTCAAGACGGATTGAAAGATATCAAAATTTTATATAAGAAAAAACGAGATATTTTTAGAAAAGGAATTGAAAAAAGCAGGTTCAAATTACTCCCTTGTGAGGGTACCTATTTTCAAACCCTCAGTTACGAAGGAGTTTCTAATTTATCAGATATTGAGTTTACAGAACAACTCACAAAAAAATATGGTGTGGCAGCAATTCCTATTTCCGTGTTTAGCCAAGACAATCAACACCATAAAATGATCAGATTTTGCTTTGCAAAAGAGAATTCAACCCTAAAAACAGCAAGTGATTTATTATGCAAGATTTAAGCATTGGCCTTCTTCAATTTGACCAGAGTTGGGAAAACAAAACAATAAACTTTCACAAAATTCATTCTTTTTTGAAAGACAAAAAAGAGATTGATTTATTATTGCTTCCAGAAATGTTTCATACGGGATTTACCATGAATATTGAAATGACAGAGACTATGGTGTGTTCGGAGGGCATCAATTTTTTAAAAGATTTATCAAAGGAAAAACAATGTGCCATATTCACCTCCTTAATCATTGAAGATAAAGGTCATTTTTATAACAGAGGTGTTTTTATTCAACCCGATGAACAAGTGATTATTTACGACAAAAGAAAAACATTTGGACTTGCAGGCGAAGACCAAATTTTCAAACGTGGAAAAACACAAAAAATTATTGAATACAAGGGTTGGAAATTAAATCTTCAGATTTGTTATGATCTTCGATTCCCTGAATTGTCAGAAAATAAAATTAACGAACAAGGCACGCCGATTTATGATGCTTCTCTTTTTATTGCCAATTGGCCAGAAAAGAGATCAAATCACTGGAAAACATTACTCATAGCAAGGGCGATTGAGAACCAGTCCTATGTATTGGCTTGTAATAGAGTTGGAAAAGACGCAAATAATCTCTCCTATTCAGGCGACTCTTGTGTTATTGATGCTCTTGGAAATGTCCTCTCCTCATCCAAAGCAGAAGGACTCGTACAATTCAAAATCAAAAAAGAACCACTCCTTGAAATTAGAAAAAACCTACCTTTTCTTAAAGATAAGTGATTTTTATTGAGAGTTTCGTATATTTACCATCCTTAAAATAATCAAATGAAAAAACAGATATTACTTCTATGCTTGTCTCTAACTGCGAGTACTTTATGGTCTCAAAAAAATGAAACCAATAACACCAACGCTTTATTTGAAATGGCTCCTTTTATTGAGTCATCGATAAATTTAAAACCGAATTTATCACATCAAAAATCCACACCCATATGGTCTGATGATTTTTCAGATCCATCAACTTGGGAAATAGTTTCTGCTGGTCAGGGTTCTTTTGTTATCGGTAACAATTCAGACCCAGGAATAACATCACAGGCCCAATACATGGGTGGGATGGAAACTAATGGTACATCTGCAGCCAACGGTTTTGCCTTTTTCAATGGTGTTCAGCATCTTATTAATGCAGACGTTGATCCACAAGATACTTGGGTGAGCACAGATACTATCGATTTATCCGGAACAAGTTCTGCGTTTCTTTCTTTGAGATTTAATCAGCGGTATAGAGCCTTCAACTATGATCAAACCTTTGTTGAGTTTTCAGAAGACGGTGGAGCAAGTTGGACTGCCTTTTCAGCAGATGTGAATATTGATGTTCCTACAAACGGGGATCCACTTCAAAACAACGTATCTGTATTGTTGCCTACAACAAACTCAGCCCTTTCGATGATTCGTTTTAGATGGATCTCTGATTCAGATAGTGATCAGTATGGAAGTGGATATGGGTGGATGATTGACGATGTTGAAATCTATGAGCCATACGATAATGAGTTGAGTCTTGAAAAACTTTATACGCACGACATATATAACGATTGGGATTACTACCAGACGCCATTGTCGCAGGCGCAATCAACAAAAATATATGCGATTATTAGAAACAACGGCGCTGTGAGTCAAACACAAGACCTTTCTGTTGATATTTCTGGCGCGGGAACATCCAGTGGTACTGTATCTTTTACTGTTGAACCGGGAACAACGGATACGGTTATTTATGATACTGGCTTCACCCCTTCTGCTATAGGTCTACATACGGTAACGGCAACACTTCCTGAAGATTCTTTAGCGACCAACAATTCCTTATCTGAAGACTTTGAAATGACACAACATATTTATGGGCACAACCATCCTTTAGGGTCGAGCGTTATTGACTTTACACAAGAAGGATTAATCGGAGTTGGAAATCAATTTGGTGTTGTGGCCAATGAGGTTGTTAAGGGCTTAGATGTATCATTTGCTGGAGGAACCACCTCAGGTCTCGAGGTAGAAGTTCTTGTTTATGAAGTAGTCACAAATATTCAGGACGCAGCAAATGTTTTTGTTGGTGGTGCCGTTGGTGGACTTTATTTCCTTCCTTCTCCTGTGCCCACGAATACACCAGTAACTATTCCTTTAGAAAACTTAAATGGCGATATCGGTATTAGCCTAGAGGCTGGAAAGGTTTATATGGCCTTGGTAAGTACATACCAAAGCCCAGACATCAATATGGCTATTAAGCGCTCTTCAAAAGGGGATGATGATTTTTCCACTGTTTGCTTTGGCCCATTTGGTCAGGGTGGTGCTGAAAATTATTACAATGGATGGGGATGGTCTCCTGCAGTGAAGTTGAATTTTGAACCTACAATTGGAATATCAGAAAATAACAGTACGGTTCACGTAGGAGATATCTTCCCAAATCCTGTAAGTTCGGAGTCGATCATCAATATTGTTCTCGATAACACTCAACAAGTTGATTTTACAATCGTTGATCTTTCTGGAAGAGCTGTGAAAACAAATTCAATGAATTTAAACGAAGGGGACAACCAAGTTTCTATAGATTCTTCTGATTTGCCTTCAGGGGCGTACAGGATTGTTATCTCTAGCGAGGATAACTTAATGACTAGAATGTTCGTTAAGAAATAGCAGAATTAATTAAAATCAAAGCCGGCACATGCCGGCTTTTTTTATGTTCGATTTTGAGATTGGTTATATAGGACTTTTTTTAACCAGCTTTTTTGCTGCAACCATTATCCCTGTCTCATCTGAAGCCTTTTTAATAATAATGCTGACTTTAGGTTATGATTCTTTAAATTGTGTGCTTGTATCTACGGTTGGTAATACTTTGGGGGGATGGTTGAATTATATTATTGGTAGAATTGGCAACCCTGACTGGCTTCGTTTTTTTAGGGCGTCTCGTGAAAAAATAAATATCTGGAAGCAAAGAGTTCAAAAATATAGCTATTGGCTTGCCCTATTCACGTGGTTGCCATTTATTGGAGACCTTCTAGGAGTTGCTCTTGGCTTTTTCCGGGCTCCTATTGTATTGTCTTTTATTTTCATTTTCATAGGAAAGTTTTTACGTTACCTTGTTCTTGTTTTGTTTTATAATCAGATTTAATAGGCTCGAACAATTACGTCATTTAAATAATAAATTTTATTTTTAACCTAATGGAAAAACTATTTGATTTTATTCGAAACGTTGTTGACAGCTTTCGTTTGAAAAAAGAAAGAGAAGAATTTGAACTCATCTACTCTAATATTGACAGTGGAGTTGTCTTTAAGGGTACGAATCTATGGATTTTAGTTTTTGCAGTATTTATATGTTCATTAGGTTTAAATGTAAATTCGGCAGCAGTAGTAATTGGAGCCATGCTTGTATCTCCAATAATGGGGCCCATTATTGGGATGGGGTTTGGTTTAGCAACGACAGATTTGGCCTTGTTGAAAAAAGCCTTGTACAATTACCTGTTTGCAGGACTTGTTGGACTGACTACGTCTACGCTTTACTTTTCTCTAACACCTATTGATGTGGCACAAACCGAGATGTTGGCAAGGACCTCTCCAAACATTTATGATGTGCTCATCGCTTTCTTTGGGGGGCTTGCAGGGATTGTTGCCATCGCAAGTAAAATGAAGGGGAATGTGATTCCTGGTGTTGCCATTGCAACAGCATTAATGCCCCCTCTATGTACGGCTGGTTATGGTTTGGCTACGTTTCAAATGGAGTTTTTTTTAGGTGCTTTTTATTTGTTTTTCATCAATACTGTATTTATTTCTTTGGCCACCTTGTTAACAGCTCGAATATTAAAATTCCCTCAGAAAGAAAACTTAGATGATAAAATCACCAAGAGAACAAACCGTGTTATTCTCGTCATTACGACACTTACAATTATTCCAAGTATTTATTTTGGGTACACAATGGTACAACAAAATAGATACACTCAGAAAGCGGAAAAGTTTATTGACAGTGAGATTGCTGTTCAGCCCATTGCCAATGTCTATCTATTGGATCAAGAAATCGATGCCCAAAATAAAAAAATAACCCTAACCTATGGCGGAGAACTCATACCAAAAGACAAACAAGAATTCATGAGACGTAATCTGTCCAGCTTCGGTCTTGAAGAAACAATTTTGACTATTAAGCAGGGTTTTGCAAACCTCAAAGACAAAGAAATCATTAATCCACTGGCAGCAGAGGTCATGGCGAAAGAAGAGCAAATAAAAATTTTAGAAAGAGAATTAAGCCACAAGTCAGGGGATTTAGATAGTATTCAAATGATTACTCAAATAGGAAGTCAGGTCTTTAATGAACTTAAAGCCCAATATCAAAACGTGTCCTCTCTGACAATGCAACCCGGAATTAAGCACACGGATTCTATAGCGAGTAATGCCTGGATGGTGCAAATCTGTCACGACAGTATTCTTGCCATAAATGATCAAATTCGTATACGTTCCTGGCTAAAGGCCAGAGTAAATGGTGAGGAGGTTTTTGTGAATTTTAACTCAACAGATACAACAAAGTACCGGCCCATCAATAAGGGAAGGTTTAAATCCGTATTTGATAGAATATGGAGTCTTAATCCTGAATAGAATAACTTACGAACGGGTCATTTCCTGACTTTATATCCTCTAAAGAAACCTGTATTTTTTGATCCACTTTTAGATCCTCTGTTAGATCTCTATTCACATTTTCAGGGTGCAATATTAAGGTTGAAATAGAAACGGGTAATCCAGAGTGTTTTAAGAAAATAGACGCGGGGTTCCCATTGGTTCCTGATTGCGAACCATAACAAGGCGACCCGATAATTTCTCCTCTATTGGTTTCCTTAAACCATGACGCCATTAATACAGAGGCCGACATGGATAGACCGTTAATGATAAGGGTGCAACTGTCATTATATACGAAGTTGTTTCGGTTCTTTAGCTCTTTCTTGTACAAAATAGATTTTACAGTCCCTTTAGGACTTTTATAAAAATCATACTCCTTGCTGATCATTCCCTTCGGATAAACACGCTTGGCCTTTTTAATAAAATCAATCTTTTTTAATTTTGATAGTGTCTCGAAACGGTCCAAATCACTTCTTTTGTAATTGTACCGCAAATCATATGTTTTTCCTTCTGAATTAATATGACTCAATAAATGTTCTAATAATACGATATATCCCCCTTTATTTTCTCTCAAATCGATGACAACAGAGGTACAAGTATTATCCTTTACCCTCTTAAAAAAACGATCGATCCTTTTTCTAAATTTGACATCATTTTTTGGCTCAAAGCTATATATACGAAGGTGCCCGGTATTCTTAAAAAAGGTATATTCAAAGTCCTTAGCCGGATACCAATTCCCTTTTTTGTACTGTTTTCTCAGTTTTGTTGTTTTTACATCCTTGACCAAAGTATCTCCAGAAAAATCAACATAAGTGAACTCAATATATCTAGACTTATCTCTATTGAAAACGTTAAAAACATTTCCAAACATAACCTCACATAATTCGCTTCTTGCAGAGGAGGTATATGCCTCTAAGGGGCAATAGCTGTTTGCCAATTTATATAGGCTATCTGCTGATAATTCATTGACCTTAAGGATTTCAGTGCCCAAAGGAATCTGATCGTGATATATTCTGGACAAGTAGAATTTATTATCAAATCGTTTTACATAAAAAGGTATTATCGGATTTTTTCGTCCATACAAAAACAAAACATCTCTTAGGAAAAAAAAGGTATGAGAGTCCTTCATTGTTTTTAAAAAATTAGAAACCACCAAAGAAAATTGTAAAATGTTTTTTGGAGTACGAACAGCTGTTTTTGCAAGTATAAAAGCAGAATCCAGTTCTTCTTTCGAACAATATTGATATGGGTTGGGATGCACGTCTCGAATCTTCTCATACAGTTGATCCAAGTCACCCATCATCGATTCTGGACACAATAGGCTTAAGGTGTCCTTTTTTAGTCCGTACTTGATAAAGGGTGAACAATTCTGCGCACTTAACTGAGTGGTAACCAAAACAAAAGAAAATAGCAACGATTTAATAAACAAACCTTTTTTTTTCGAAAATACATCGAAACTTCAATACTATGTTAAATTTGCATAAATTTTTAAGAATATATCA
>CAJWCX010000042.1 GCA_913031405.1 uncultured Flavobacteriales bacterium
TCACTAATAGTCAATATATTAAAAATATATTTATCCTTATAAAAAGTACTTTTTTAATAGTTTTTGATTCCGCTAATCGAAAATGGATTCGTAAATTTGAATTATGAAAAAGTTACTTTTAGTTTTAGCGATGATTCCCGTTTTCGTAATCGGACAACAACGGAATAAGCAAACATTTATCGAACTAAATGTTGGTATAGCATCTATAGATGATTATGATTTCTCATTACCGTTACCTGGAGCAAGTGTTTTGTTCGGGCAAACCATAGCTGTTTCGGAGGCTATGGTTTTTGAATATCAAGTTGGTGTTGCAGCGCCATCATTAGCGACTGGTAAAATTGCATTCGGCTATGGGAAAGTAGAAAGAAACATCGCGTTGGCCATAAGGCCATGGCCACTGACCATTGGCCCACAGGGAAAAATTGACAATTTCTCTTTCAGCTTTGAAGTTGGTAATAATAATGACGCGAGCTTTGATGCTGGATTTATAGTGACAATTGGTTATCGTTTTATCTTTGGAAGAAGGAAAAAAGACAAGGATCGATAATATGCCATATGTTTTTTGTGGCCCGTCCCCTGCTTACCTGATTAGTACCTATTGTAAAATAGAACCATCTTTCGAAATTTATTATAAATAACATTCACAGATGGTTATATTTAGAAGATGAGTAAAATACCTCTATTGAGTATTGAAGAAATTATAGAAAAACTCAATTCTCTAAATAAAAAATCTACCCCCAGCTGGGGTGAGATGAATTCATCTCAAATGGTTAAACATTGTTCGGCATTCATTGATTTATATTTAGGTAAAATTTCAGTTCCTTTTTGGTATAAATATTTTGGTACTACAATTGGAAAACTCTTTTTAAGATATATCTCCAAAAAGAGCCCATTGGAAACCCCAAGAAATATGAGGACAGATAAATCTCTGAAGATCATAGATGAAAATTTAGATCTTGATCACGAGAAGAAATTATTAATCAATAAACTTCACGAACTTCATAAAATAACGGGTCAAATAAATCATCCTATTTATGGTAATATGCAAAGTGAACAAGTTGTATTTCTGATTAAACACCATACAATGCATCACCTAAATCAGTTTAATTTAATCGATTCTCAAAATCATGTTTGGAAATGATTATTCTAACTTTCTATGTTATTCTTCAAAAGACGGGCAAACAACAATAAGGGTTACTATCCACACGTTTAATTTAAAAAATGTAACTTTAAAAAGAAAGTAAGTTTACTATATGATCAAATAAGACATATTATGATAAAAACAGCGTTGATTATAAGCGTAATTGCTGTTCTTGTTGGTTGCCAGGATGGTGATGACGCTGCATTCTTCAACAACACCAACGAAACAGTTGTAGAAATTAATGTCCCAAATTCTTTTCGTTTTGACAGATTAAGTATTCCGGTAAGAGTAACTTTTTATGATAACCCCAATTACTCTGGGGCAATTACTTGCACCGAGTCTTTAATGTTGTTTGAAGAAACTGAAGACAATAAAAAAATACCCAAAACATCTATATCTACTACCTTTTTGAATTTACTAGAGCCTGGAGATTATTATGCATTTGCGTACATTGACATGAACAACAACGGGATATACGACACAAATGAACCAAAGAAAAAATTCAAAAAGAAGATACGTACTTTAAAAGAGTCAAGAAGAACTTTACGTTTTAATTTTTAATTTTTCCAAAAAACGACTTACGGCACCTAAAGGGTCAGTTAGATCAAACAAATACCCTTAATGATTATTCTACCGTCAAAGACTTAATGATTCCAACCCCAACTAGATTAAAATATATCCCTATATTAAAATTTGGTTCTAGGGTAACATTAAAAAAAGGAAAAACTTTAAATCAAAATTATTCAGACTTTGAAATTCAAATAATTCAAAATAGATTATTTAGTTTTTGATTTGAAATTGATTTGATATTGAACTCTCTTATTTTGGATTAGGGAAGTGTACTCATTATAGTCTAAGAGAATATATTTTTTAAGTATTGTATGAACTATACACAATCTATAATTATCTATAGATTTAAATAAGTTTTCTTCATTTTCAGTAAATCCAAAAAAAACACCATATGGTAGTTCTTTCACAGATTTTGATGATGTTGTTTTAATCTCTATAAGAGTAAAGTCTTCTTTTGATTTAACATCTTCAAAAGAGTTAACATTTAAAAGAACCCCATCAACACTCCTTGAGTATTTTTTATAGTCAATATTAAGTATATCGTATAATTTTTTTAGTTGTAATTTATTTGGAACATCAAATCCTTTAAGAAGATTTCTTAGTATCGTTATACCAAGTTTTTCAGTTTTAAGATTTTTAATATTTTGTTCCCTCATATCTAAATTCTGGGGTTGGAAAAAATCACTCGACTGTAACCGACTTCGCTAAATTTCTCGGTTGATCTACATTACAATCACGCATCACTGCAATATAGTAAGAAAGAATCTGGAACGGAACAGTAGCTATTAAGGGCACCAAGTACTCGTTAGTTTCGGGAATCTCGATGTAATCATCTGCAAACTCTTTGACCTGCTCGTCTCCCTCGGTAACAATGGCCACAATTTTACCTTTTCTCGCTTTCACCTCTTGAATATTACTCACGACTTTTTCATAAGAAGGCCCTTTGGTTGCAATCACAAAAACTGGCATCTCCTCATCAATAAGAGCAATCGGGCCATGCTTCATTTCTGCTGCAGGATAGCCCTCTGCATGTATGTATGATATCTCTTTGAGTTTAAGTGCGCCTTCAAGGGCAACAGGAAAAGAGCTTCCCCGACCTAGGTAAAGTGCATTGGATGCGTCTTTATATTTAGCAGCGATTTTTTTGATCTTTTCTGTCTTATCCAAAACCAACTGCACCTTATTTGGAATCGCTTCCATTGAAGACAGTAGGTTTCTAAATTTAGATTCATTCAATTTGCCTTTCTTTCTCGCAAGAGAGGCCGCCATAAGTGTCAATACAGTTACTTGTGCCGTAAATGCCTTGGTCGAAGCCACTCCTATTTCTGGTCCGGCATGCGTATAGGATCCCGCATCTGTAATTCTGGAAATGGAAGAGCCTACAACATTACAAATTCCAAGAATTGTGGCCCCTTTACTTTTTGCAAGTTCAAGTGCGGCCATGGTATCTGCCGTTTCTCCCGATTGAGAAATCGCTAAAACAATATCCCCCTCATTGATAATTGGGTTTCGATATCTAAATTCACTTGCATACTCAACTTCAACATTGATACGGGCTAAATCTTCAAACAAATATTCACCCACAAGGCATGCATGCCAACTTGTTCCACAGGCCACCATAACAATACGGTTAGCCTTAATAATACTGTCTTCGTAATACTTTATTCCTCCTAATGAAACCCAACCCTTCTTGGCGTTCAATCTCCCTCTAAAGCAATCCTCAATTGAGCGGGGCTGCTCGTGTATTTCTTTCAGCATAAAGTGGTCATATCCTCCTTTTTCAAGGGCTTCAAGGTGAAGCTCTAGCTCTTCTATGTAAGGGTCTTGAAGGTCTTCATCGTGGTCATATAACTTGAGACCTTTATCTTCATTTAAAATGGCAATGTCTCCATCGTTCAAATAAACCACCTGTTTGGTGTATTCCACAATCGGTGTAGCATCAGATGCCACATAGAAATCATTGTCTTTTCCAATTCCGAGAACTAGCGGGCTGCTTTTTCTTGCCGCCACCAGCTTGTTGGGCTCGTCCTTACACATCACCACAATTGCATAGGCACCCACCACCTGATTCAATGCGAGGCGAATAGATTTTGCCAGCTTATATCCGGTTTTTGCCTTAATATCAGAAATCAGATAGCTCAAGACTTCCGTGTCTGTATCACTACGAAAAGAATATCCCTTGCTCTCAAGCTCTTGCTTAAGCGTATCGTAGTTTTCGATAATTCCATTATGGACAACCGCTAAATCATCACTTTCTGATAAATGTGGATGAGCATTAGTGTCATTGGGGGGTCCGTGAGTCGCCCACCTGGTATGACCTATCCCCCTATTCCCTGATCGATCCGCTGCAACAACTGAATTTTCAAGATTAGCCACCTTGCCCTCTTTCTTAAATACATTGATCTCCCCTTCATTAAAAAGGGCAATTCCAGCACTGTCATACCCTCGGTACTCTAGTCTTTTTAATCCGCTAAGAACGATTGGATAAGCTTGTTTCTGTCCAATATAAGCAACTATTCCACACATAAACTAATAGGTTGTATACGTTAATACTAGGCGGGGTTGGTCTTTATTGATTGTATCCTTCCCATTAAATACAATTCGTTCTGCCGAATTTATAAAATACAAAGGAGAAAACACTAATTCTGTTAGGTCAAATGTTTTATTGGCGATTGCTTGGGCATATTCTCTAATATTAACATTAAATCGCTTATTGTTGTCATCATAAATCCCAATGACCCCCACATTTAAAAGCTCAGTAGAAGATGAGTCCGCTCGTGTGGCAACAGAAACATTACCACCAGGCTGGTACTTGTGACCAGTCTGAAACTGAACTGGAAGCTCAAGGTCGGCACGATGAATGATAATATTTTCAGGTAAATTGTCTAATCCCGGGATGGAAAGGGCTGCCCTATGCTTAAAAGCCTGTGCATAGAATTCTTGGTTTCCTTGGGTCGAATCCTGAATCACCATATCAACGGCAGATCCACTATTTTCTATTTGAACATTTGAAAAATCTGCACAATCTGAGTTGATTAACAAATCATAACTCGTAGCTACCGTGTCTTGATGAAAATAAATGGTTGCTTTAGATGATGGGTCGTTAACATCAAAATAATAAACAGCTCCTTCTCCCTGAGCTTGAATTGGGTTATTGGTTGTAATGTAAAGCCCTTTAAAGAATTCCAAAAACTCATCGTTACTGGAAAAAGTTGTAGAGCCACTCGTTGCCTCATTGATTAAGGATCTTGCAAGATTGGTATCCAAATAAATTCTGAGCTGTGAAGATACCGTGTCTGAACCAATGATTGTGCGCTCTAGGGGGTTTGGTGTGATGGTCGAGTTTTCAAAGGGCACCAAATTAACCCCTGAATGATTCACTGTACTAAAAGAGTAATACGTAGAATCAATAGATATAGCTTCCTGAAGCTCATATACCTCAAAAGTCTGAGGGTCAAAATCCCCATAATATTCAAGGTATTCCAAACCTAAGACGAAAGAATCAATCACAATAGTAGATGGGTCTCCAAAATTGGGATCAACTCCAGCCAATCGGAACTGAGTATAAAAAGACGCGTCAAATGAACCAAATAAGGGATCGTTGTACGATCCCAAAAGAACGTTGGCTGCATTATCAGAGATAACAGAATCTTCCTCGATACTGTATGATACAATATCGAACGTATCTGTAGATATACCCCCCAAAATATTGTTTTGATCTACAAGGTCTGAGCCAAGCTGATATTCCTTTTTCTTGCATGCAACAAGTGATATGGCGATTAGAATGAAAAAGGACAGAATGCGAAGCATGAAGGATATTTAAGCCAATTCAGGTTCTTGAATCACCTTGTCATAAAAATCTGAAAGCTCTTTGCCCAAATGCTCTTCTTCCACATAACCCAACTTATGTGAAGTAAGTCCGTCGAAGGCTTCTTTAAGTTCAGGGTCTAGCTCTTCAGAAGAAATATTCACTCCATCAAAGAACTGTAAAATGTTTTTAGAGAAGTTTGCAAAAGAAGTGTCCTTAAACTGCTCACAAACTGAATCCTCAAATCCATCAAACTTCAACTTCTCAGCAAATCTCTCGTCCCAATTCTTTTTGTAGCTATCATTGTATAGACTATAAACCACTTTGGTTTCTTTAAAGTGAGGGTCTTTTCCATACATCTCTTTAATGTACATACCCATTACTCCAGTCATGTATCCATGACAATGGATGACATCGGGCCTCCATCCTAGTTTTTTAACTGTCTCTAAAACACCCCTGCAAAAGAACATCGAGCGCTCATCGTTATCAGTAAACTCTTTTTCTTCCGCGTCCTTCATGATAAACTTTCTTCGGAAATACTCATCATTATCAATGAAATAAACTTGCATTCTTGCAGCAGATACAGAGGCCACCTTGATAATCAGCGGATGATCATGATCGTCTATGCAAATATTGAGACCGGACAGGCGTATAACTTCATGCAGTTGATGTCTGCGTTCATTAATAACACCAAACCTCGGCATAAATACACGAATTTCCTTCCCAGCTTCCTGAATCACCTGAGGTAGTTTTCTTGCTGTACTTGCAATTTCTGTTTTCGGTAAAAATGGTGCTATTTCTTGAGATATATATAGGATTTTTTTCTTTTCCATAAGTCTGATTCGGAGTGCAAAAGTATGAATTTTTATCTAACTTTCCCAAAAAGACATAGCTTTGTGCCTCATTATCAGTTGAAAAATGGAGACTTTTAGAACTTTTGATGACTTTGATGACTTAAAAACTCATGTTGAGGAATTTTACTCCGGAAGAAAAATTGGACTCGTACCCACCATGGGCGCCCTCCACATTGGCCATATTTCTCTTGTGGAAAGAGCCTCGAAAGAAAATGATTTCGTTATCGTAACCATCTTCGTAAACCCCAAGCAATTTAACAACAAGTCGGACCTTAGCTCCTACCCAAGAACCATTGAAAGGGACAAAGCTCTTCTTAATCAGTTTACTAATGTTGCAATTTGTATTCCAAAAGAGAATTCTGTCTACCCAGAACCCGATCCATACCTAGGTGTTGACCTAGGGCATCTAGACGAGGTACTTGAGGGATGTTATCGGCCTGGTCACTTCCAAGGTGTTTCACATGTCGTTCACAACCTGTTTTATTTGACCAATCCCTCATCCGCATACTTTGGATTAAAGGACATTCAACAATTTGCTGTCATAAAAAAAATGAATGAAATTACTGGTCTGAATATTGAATTGATAGGTTGTCCAACCATTAGGAGTAAGGAAGGATTAGCTTTGAGCAGCAGAAATGAAAAGCTCAGCAATGAAGGGCTTCGCCAGTCCCTTATTATCATCAAAACCCTTCGTTTTGTTGAGGAAAATAAAACGCAATATAGTCCTGATGATTTAAAAAACAAAGCCATTGAGTTCTTTCAAGAGGGAAACCTAAAACTCGAATACCTGGACATTGTTAACGCGAAAACATTCAAGCAAATTAGAAACTTTGAAGAGCCAAGCGTTTGTTGCATTGCGGCCTATTGTGAAAATATCAGGCTGATTGATAATGTTTTATTAGAAAGCGTGTTGGATAACGAGAAATTAAAATGAAAAAAATAAAACTAAATACCCTTGTTAAGTTTCTGACATCTCTCGGTCTAGGCGTTTACCTCACCTGGTATTTGTTTGATGTAATGACCGAAAAAGACCTGAGGGTATTTAAAACTGCAATACTCAACTCGAATTATGGATGGATCGCCTTGTCTTTGTTTTTAGCTCTACTCTCCTACTTTTCTAGAGCCTATCGCTGGGGATACACACTTTGGCCCATGAACTATAAAAGCTCCTTTAAGAACCAATACCATTCCTTGATGATTGGATACCTGGTTAATATGACCATTCCTCGTGCAGGAGAGTTTTCTAGGGCTGTCATGCTTAAAAGATCAGACAATATTCCCATAGGTCCCGGATTTGGAACCATTGTTACCGAACGTATCGTTGATATGCTCCTCTTGTTTTCACTATCGGTGATTGCCGTATTGATTAGCCCAAAAGAAACCACATTGATCTTTGGGCGGCTCAAGGAAAGTTTTTTAGGTGGGACAAATGAGTCAAGTAATTCAGACTTCTGGTGGTGGTTTCTTCTTGGGGTATTGGTTCTTTTGATTATTGTTGTGTTCAATAAAAATATTCGTTCACGTATATATGACTTTATTAAATCGTTGAAGGAGGGCGTTTCTTCCATCTTTAAGGTTAAGCAATATGGCGCCTACACCCTTCATACCCTTTTCATTTGGGTCGCGTATCTCGTTATGTTTGCCCTACCTTTTTATGCCATGGAAGAAACAGCTAACATAC
>CAJWCX010000043.1 GCA_913031405.1 uncultured Flavobacteriales bacterium
TTTTTTCACGATGATATTTGCGATTTCATCGCCCCATCCGTATCAAATACCTAAAGATTTTCAGTCTAAGGTTAAGCAGGGACCTGATCCAATATGCAAAGCCATAAGCTATTCGGATTACGCTTTTCATGAATTTTGGAAAAAGGCAAAAGGGCAAGAATGGTTTGAGAATACTTTATTTATTTTTTGTGCGGACCACGTAGGCCCAACAGGCAGAAAAGACCGTTCTAATTTGGAGTGGTCTTTTAAGATTCCAATTGCTTATTATCATCCAAAACAAGAATTGCCTAAAGTTGCTGCAAATATTAGTACTCAGCAAATAGACATCATGCCAACGGTACTAGATTTATTGAATATCGAGACTGATTTTTTTGCTATGGGGACCTCTTATTTTAGCAACTTTGAGTTACCAAAAGTTGTATATCAAGGTGGAAATTTAATCGCCCTGTCTGCAAATGAAAAACCTTTGATATGGAACGACCTAATGTCGTCAAAATGGAGTCTTGAGGATATTAAGCGCATCAACCAATTAAAGGCTATTTATCAACATTATACAAATGCATTAATTGATAACAGGATGATTGCTGAATGATTTATTTTGATGTCGTTTTGAACAGTGTATGGTACTTCCCTATATATTGAGATGGAAATATTGAATCGTTTGGCTAAATTTGCACACTATAAATAATATCATGGCAGTAAAGCACACCAAGAGGACAGAAGATTATTCTAAATGGTATAACGAAATTGTACAACGGGCTGATCTTGCAGAGCATTCCGACGTGAGAGGTTGTATGGTGATTAAACCATATGGTTTCGCTATTTGGGAAAAAATGAAGGAGATTTTGGATCAAAAGTTTAAAGATACAGGACGTTCTAATGCTTATTTCCCTCTTTTCATTCCAAAGTCTTATTTGAGTAAGGAGGCGGATCATGTTGAAGGGTTTGCCAAAGAATGTGCCGTTGTGACTCATTATCGTCTAAAAAATTCTGACGATGGAAGTGGTGTGGTAGTAGACCCAAATGCCAAATTAGAAGAAGAGCTGATTGTTCGACCCACATCTGAAACCATCATATGGAATTCATACCGAAATTGGATTCAATCCTACAGGGATTTACCTATTTTAATTAACCAATGGGCAAATGTTGTTCGATGGGAAATGCGCACAAGACTTTTTTTACGAACAGCCGAATTTCTTTGGCAAGAAGGGCATACTGCACATGCTACTGCTCAAGAAGCGAAAGATGAAACAAGTCAGATGCTTGAGGTTTATGCTGATTTTGCAGAAAAGTATATGGCCATGCCTGTGGTTAAAGGGCGAAAAACAGAATCGGAAAGATTTGCAGGAGCAGAGGATACGCTTTGCATAGAGTCTTTAATGCAGGATGGTAAGGCATTGCAGGCTGGTACATCTCATTTTTTAGGACAGAATTTTGCTAAAGCATTTGACGTTAAGTTCGCGGATAAGCAAGGTGGATTAGATCATGTGTGGGCTACATCTTGGGGTGTGTCTACACGTTTGATGGGTGCTTTAATCATGTGTCACTCAGATGATGAAGGACTTGTATTACCTCCTCGTTTGGCACCTATTCAAGTTGTGGCTATTCCAATTTATCGAAGTAAGGATGAATTGAGATCCATTTCTGATAAAATGAATCTTTTGAAAGATGCTTTTTCATCTAAGGGTATATCTTTTAAGTTTGACGATGACGACAATAGGAGGCCTGGATGGAAATTTTCTGAGTATGAAACAAAAGGAGTTCCTGTGAGATTAGCTATGGGGCCAAGAGATCTTGAAAATGGTAAGATTGAGGTTGTACGTAGAGATACCAAAGAAAAAGATTTAGTGGATTTTGAGGGTATAGCAGGTTATGTAGCCTCACTATTGGATGAGATTCAAAAGAATTTGTTTGACAAAGCACTTGACTTTAAAACCAAATCCACTGTTGAAGTAGATGATTTTAAGGCGTTTAAAAAAGCCATAAATAAAGGTGGTTTTGTTTCTGCCCATTGGGATGGAACTTCAGAAACAGAGAATAGAATTAAGGAATATACTCAAGCTACTATTCGTTGTATTCCTTTAGAACAAAAGAAAGAGTCCGGTTCATGTATCTTGACCGGTAAGCCATCTCAAGGACGGGTTTTATTTGCTAAGGCGTATTAGTGTCCTCCATTTTTAGATTTAAGAAGTTCGAAATCCTACAAGAGCATTCTGCTTTAAAGGTAGGTACGGATGCCATGCTTTTAGGAGCTTTAATAGATACTAATCAGGCATCTCATGGTTTGGATTTGGGTTCGGGTACAGGTGTTCTTTCGCTTATGGTTGCTCAACAGAACGAATCAATATGTATCGATGCTATAGAAGAACATGCAGAGTCATATAGTGAATGCAAATGGAATTTTCAAAATTCTCCATGGCAAAATCGTTTAGAGGTTCATAAGGGAAATTACTTTTCATTTTCGTTTCAGAGGAAATACGATTTGATTTTTTCGAATCCACCTTTTTATTTTGAAAAAGAAAGCCATACTAAATCGAATAATTTGACATCCAAGCACACCACTAAAGAGGATTTTGACCGCTTTGCTTCTCTGGTCATTTCGCAGTTGTCAAATGAAGGTAAATTTTGGATAATTGTCCCTTTTAATTTATATGAATATATAGTTTATTATAGTATATTTAAGTCATTGTTTATAAATTGTTTAGTTTTCATAATTCCAAAACAAAATAAAAATATTACTCGTGTAGTGATGTGTTTTTCATTCTATGAGACTGTCATAGACAAGTCAGAGATAATTCTTCGAAATATGGACGGATTATATACTGATGCTTACGTTGATTTGACAAAAGCATATCATTATAACAACCTAAAAGAGCTTGGCACTTGAGCTAATTGTTTTTTCATTTTATCCATCAAGTTTTTGGTATTGATAAAAGTTGACAATAAATAAAAATGATTCGCGTTTTATGTATTATATTGTCTATTCAATGAGAATACACATCGTAGTCGTTTATCTTGTTATTTTTCATGGAGCTACTATGGTCGCCCAATCCATAGAGCCCGATGATTCATTTACAATAGAGCTTGGTCTTCCAAATTCCTTTACCAATGAACCTTTTAAAGATATTATGCAAGGGCTAGTTTGTGTAAGTCCCTATTACCAATATGCATTGAAGAATGGTTTGGCTTTCGGAATAGGGGGCCATTATTCCTATTTTGCGGTAAATGAATTTAGTTTACCTTCTGCGGTATTTGGGGGTATGCATACTCTGGTTGGTTTTTTTAAACTGTCGCATGAGAAGTTTTGGGGAGAACGATTCGGGACTGATTTTGGGGTGAAGTTTGGCTATGCTCATTCTATGTTAAAAACAGACGCATTGCAGACTCAGGGTATTCGTTTAAATATTCTGCAATCAACATATATTGAGCCCATCTTAGGGTTAATTCTTTCCTCTGATGAGGCCAATTCATATCGACTCACCATAGGATATCCCTTTTATGGTTTCGGATTTAAGCCTTGGACAATAGGTGTAGATAGCGAATTGGGATACGAGCCTGAAAATTGGAATAGAATTTCATCCTTTTTAACTGTAGGCTTTGGTTATACACATTACTTTAATGGAAAAAGTTCTGGTGACGATTAATCAAGTTTGTATAGCGCCTACGTTGTAACGTTCAATTTCTTTTTTATGGTTTGCCATTTCAATACCCATTGAGATCACTTTTCTTGTTTCTACTGGATCGATAATGGCATCAATCCATAATCGACTTGCTGCATAATACGGTGATATTTGAAGATCGTACTTGTTTTTAATTTTGTCAAATAGTTCTTTTTCTTTTTTTTCTGTGATTTTTTCACCTTTTGCTTTCAGGGATGAAACTTCGATTTGTAGTAATGTTTTTGCTGCTGCTGCACCGCTCATCACCGCGATTTCAGCAGTCGGCCAACCCACAATGAGTCTAGGGTCATAAGCCTTTCCACACATGGCATAATTTCCCGCTCCATAGGAGTTTCCAATAACAATAGAAAATTTAGGTACGGTTGAATTGGCCATAGCATTGACCATTTTGGCTCCGTCTTTAATGATCCCACCGTGCTCGCTTTTTGAACCGACCATGAACCCCGTTACGTCATGGATGAAAACAAGGGGAATCTTTTTCTGATTACAATTCATAATGAACCTTGCGGCCTTATCTGCAGATTCTGAATAGATTACTCCGCCAAATTGCATTTCTCCCTTCGCATTTTTAACAATTTCTCGGTTGTTCATCACTATACCGACGCTCCAACCGTCTATTCTGCCATAGGCCGTAATGATTGTTTTACCGAAGCCGGCTTTGTATTCAGTGTATTGGGAATTGTCTAACAGGCACTCCAGTACTTTTTTGCTTTTATATGGTTTGGACCGTTCGGCTGGTAATAATCCATAGACTTTATTTAACTCATTTTTTGGTGGAATAGATTCTGAACGATTAAATCCAGCTTTTTCACTCTCACCAATATGACTCATCATCTCTCTAATGGTTTTGAGGCATTCTTTGTCATTTTCAACTTTGTAATCACAAACTCCGGAAATTTCAGTTTGGGTATGCGCTCCCCCAAGCTTCTCGTTTTCAATGCTTTCCCCAATGGCCGCTTTAACCAAATAAGATCCTGCCAAAAATATGGTTCCTGTTTTATTTACAATGAGTGACTCATCAGACATGATAGGAAGGTAAGCCCCTCCAGCTACACAACTACCCATAACGGCAGCGATTTGTATGATGCCTTTTGAGCTCATTACTGCGTTGTTTCTAAAGATACGTCCAAAGTGTTCTTTATCCGCAAAAATTTCATCTTGCATTGGCAAGAAAACACCTGCCGAATCAACAAGGTAAATAATAGGAAGATGATTTTCCATAGCGATTTCTTGAGCTCTCAGATTTTTCTTTCCCGTGATAGGAAACCAAGCTCCAGCTTTTACAGTAGCATCATTAGCAACAACAATACATTGTCTGTTTTCTACGTATCCAATAACAGTAACTACACCGCCACCTGGGCAGCCACCATATTCCTCATACATTCCATCTCCTGCGAATGCGCCAATTTCAATGGACTCAGTATTCGGATCTAGCAGTAGGTTTATACGTTCTCGGGCTGTAAGTTTTCCAGATTTATGCAGTTTTTCAATGCGTTTTTTACCTCCTCCTAAATGGATTTTTTCAAGGGCAACTTCCATTGCTCTTATTTTAAGTCGCATTTGATCGTCGTTGAAATTGAAATCGATGTCTGAAGATGATACGGCCATAAGAATAATTTGAATTCAAATATACGAAACTCCTATTTTGTCTGCGTTATCAATTAGCCCTTAAATTGTACATTTGTTTAAAATATAAAAATTAAAAATATGGCGCTTCACTGGAAAATTATGATAGGGATGCTTTTGGGCATCTGCTGGGCTTTGTTTTCTGGATATATGGGATGGAATGATTTCACAGTAGATTGGATTGATCCCTTTGGTGTTATTTTTATCAATTGCTTGAAGTTTATCGCTATTCCTTTGGTCTTGTTTTCTATTGTTAGTGGGGTTGCCAGTCTTGGAAATGTGCGACAGCTTGGACGCATTGGTGCAAAAACATTGGGATTGTATCTTGTTACTACAGTGGCCTCAGTAACATTAGGATTGACCTTAGTTAATTTATTGAATCCAGGAAAAACGTCATTGGAGGATGCCAATCGCTTGCGCTATGAAATATGGGCACATTCGGAAGGTATAGAAATCAAAGATGGTAAAAATTTGTTGAGTACGGCAGATCCATCACTCGTTGCTGAAATTGAAAAATCATTGGATGAAGAAAAAAGCTCATCCGATTATCAAAAGATGATGACCAAAAGTGAGCAGGCTAAAGAAAAGGATACAGGACCTTTGCAGCCCCTGGTAGATATGGTTCCTGAAAACCTTGTTAAGTCTTTTTCCAGCAGTAAGCTGATGCTTCAGGTGATCTTCTTTGCCTTGTTTTTCGGAATAGCATTGTCGATGATGCAGAATGATAAAACCAAAAGGGTTCATGAGTTTTTTGATGGAATGGGAGAGGTATTTATTAAAATGGTCAATATGATTATGGCCATATCTCCATTCTTTGTGTTCTGTTTGATGGCCGGTGTTTTAGCGAAGATTGCTAATACACCAGATGAATTGTTTGCGCTTTTCCAAACTCTCGGAGTGTATACGCTGGTCGTTATTTTAGGACTCAGCTTATTACTTTTTGGTTTTTACCCTTTAATGCAGCGTATTTTTGGTCTTCGATACGGTTATATGGGTTTTTTTCAAAAGATGAGTCCTGCTCAGTTTTTGGCATTTTCTACTAGTTCAAGTGCGGCGACTTTACCGGTTACCATTCGTTGTGTCGAAAAAGAACTCAAGGTTCCAAGTAAGGTGAGCGATTTTGTGTTGCCGATTGGAGCTACAGTAAATATGGATGGTACTTCATTGTATCAAGCTGTAGCAGTTATCTTTTTGGCTCAATTTCATGGGGTAGATTTGTCTCTTACTCAACAAATTGGAATTGTGGTTACTACCACATTAGCATCTATTGGTTCGGCGGCTGTACCAAGTGCTGGTCTGATTATGCTGATGTTCGTATTGTCCTCAGTGGGCTTAAATCCCATGTGGATCATTATCATATATCCGATTGATCGTATTTTGGATATGTATCGAACGGTGATTAATGTAACTAGTGATGCAACGGTCGCATCTATTGTAGCCAAATCTGAGGAAGGGCGATAACTTAAAGTATTTTACTGAGTACCTCGCTATCAATGTCATGGTTTCCATTGTAAACATGCGTTGTAAATCCTATGTTTTGGTAAAAAAGAACTTCTTTATCCCTACGGTTTTTGTCAATAAATTCATCGTGAGTTCCTACAAGGTATATGTTTTTTGAACCCTTATTAATGGCTTCTTTTTCAATGTCTGGTGGAAAAACACATGACCATAGTATCAATCGATCAAAGGCATTTGGGTTTGCATAATACCATCTGGCTGCTGTTGCTCCACCTTGAGAAAAACCAATAATTTCGATTTGATCAAATGTATGCTTTGATTTTAAGTCATTCAATAAAGCATTGAGCCAGCTGATATTATCAGCAATGTCAATTTGGCGAGCCTCTTTAGTCATCCAAGAAGCGCCTACTCGTCCAGAATATCCCTTTCGATAAAATCGGTGAGGACCCTCTGGAGCGAGAATAAAATGTGTTTTTGAAGATTCTGAAAATTTGCGAATAAAATATTCGGCTAATTGTCCATAACCATGCATGACGATCAGTAATTTTTTACTTTTTGAGGCGTCTCCTAAAGTGAAGTATCTGTAAGTTCTCGAATGACTAAAACAATGGTCCATATTTTGTACATAGGCCTAATAAAAATAATAAATTTGCAACGTGAATAGGATTTTTTCAATTGCTTTTATTTTTCTAGGCTCGATGTTTACAGTATCTGGCATTTTTGCACAGCAAAAAGTAACCGTTTATGATCAATCTACGGGTTTTCCAATTCATGATGTTCAAGCATTTGTTGTCTGTTCGAATGAGGAATATGAAAGTAATGAAATTGCTGAAGATCTCTTTACGAACAAAAAGGGTCGATTGAGCAGTGATTTTTTGATGGTGGCAGATGTCACATGTTTGTTGGTTTTTGTTCACGAAAGCTATATTACAAAACGCATACATCAAGATTCATTGAGCAAAATGAATTTCAAGGTATATTTAGAATCCAATGCCAACACAGTCGAGGAAACGGTTGTTTCAGCTTCCAGAAGACTTGAAAAAAAGAAGGATGTGATTCAGAAGATTAGAATCATTCGAAACGAAGAAATCCAACTTCAAAAC
>CAJWCX010000044.1 GCA_913031405.1 uncultured Flavobacteriales bacterium
AAAAGGAAAACTTAGATAAAGGTTTAGAAAAAACCAAAGATTCTTTTTTATCCAAAATTGCCAGAGCAGTTGTTGGAAAATCTCGTGTTGACGAAGAAGTTCTTGACAACCTTGAAGAAATTCTTATCACCTCAGATGTTGGTGTGGAGACCACACTAAAAATCATTGATAAAATTGAGGTAAGAGTCAAAAAAGATAAAGTATTGGGTACCGATGAACTCAATACCATTCTGAAAGAGGAAATAGCTGGTTTACTTGAAGAAAGTTATACCAATCATAATCCTTTTGAAGTCAACACCAAAAATGGAGCCCCGTATGTCATTATGGTGGTAGGTGTCAATGGCGTTGGAAAGACAACCACGATTGGTAAACTTGCACACCAATTTAAGGCTACTGGCAGCAAGGTCGTACTTGGTGCCTCAGATACCTTTAGAGCGGCAGCAGTAGACCAACTCATTATTTGGTCTGAACGAGTTGGAGTGGACATTATTCAGCAAGGAATGGGAGCGGATCCTGCAAGTGTTGCTTATGACACCGTGCAATCTGCAAAATCTCAAAATGCTGATGTGGTCATCATCGATACAGCTGGTCGTCTTCACAATAAAGTGAACCTCATGAATGAGCTCAATAAGATCAAAAGAGTGATGGAAAAAGTAATTCCTGATGCACCTCACGAAATCTTGTTGGTGCTAGATGGTTCAACAGGTCAAAATGCCTTTGAGCAAGCCAAACAATTCGCACAAACGACTGATATCAACGCACTTGCGGTAACAAAATTAGATGGGACAGCTAAGGGAGGTGTAATCATTGGTATCTCAGATCAAATGAGTATTCCAGTTAAATACATCGGCGTAGGTGAAAAAATGGAAGACCTACAACTGTTCGATAGAAAAGCGTTTGTTGAGTCATTGTTTTCTTAGACAGGGTGGATTTTAAAGGTAATATCAATATCCTCTTTTAGACAAGATCTGACTGAACAATATTTATCCAAGCTCAGACTTACTGCACGGTGAATCCTTTTTTCATCAATATCGTGATCAATTCGAATGTCAAAATGAATGGCTTCATAAGGCGAAGGAACGGCATCGCGTTTCTTTGTTGAAGCCTCAACACTGTATTGTTTCGGCGAAAGTTTTTGCTTTTTAAGTACAAGTATGATATCTATTGACATACATCCCATGAGACTTCCCAGAAGCAACTGCATTGGGGTCATCCCTTTATTTTGCCCCTCCAAATCGGCTGAAGAATCTATAATTATTGAATTTCCATTAGCGTCACTAAACTCAAAAACATAAGGTTCAGCAATTCTTTTTATTTCCATTTTCATATCATCAAGTTAAGTTCATTCACCATATTGGCCTTTCAAATTTAGTTATTCTAAATTCACTTAAGAATTTCAAAACAATTCATTAACTTCGGCAACTGTTACTATTCGCCTATGAAACCATTTTTGCTCTTTTTCCTTTTCGTTTATACGGGAAGCTTCTTATTCTCTCAAAATCTAACAGTCAGAGGATTCGTTTATGACGCCTCTAATGGTGAACCAATGGCCTATGAAAAAGTGAGAATTCTGAATACCGATAGCTCGCTTGTTGCAGGTGCCGTCACAGATCTCAACGGTTTTTTTCAAATTCCAAAATTGGATAAAAAAGCTTATATCCTAAAGATTTCAAATATTCAATATGAAACTGCCTATAGTAAAATTGATTTCAATAACGGAAGGAGTATTATTGATGTCAAATTTGAGCTCAAGAAATCAGATGCTATTAAGGAATTCGAGGAAGTAAGAGTTTCAGCTGAAAATAAAACCAAAAGAACTCAAGTTGATATTTCAAAATTAAAAATCAGTAAAGAGGGCCTTGAACGTATACCAAGTTATGGGGCTGAAAATGATATTGTTGGTGCTTTTTCTGTGACACCTGGTGTCATTACTACGGGAGATCAAGGTGGTCAACTCTACGTAAGGGGAGGAACTCCAATTCAAAATAAAATACTTTTAGATGGAATGACGATCTACAATCCCTTTCACTCTATTGGTTTTTTCTCTGTATTTGAAACCGAATTGGTCAAAAATGTGGACATCTATACCGGAGGATTCGAGGCTAAATACGGCGGAAGAATTTCATCGATAATGGACATCACCTACCGTGATGGAAACAGAAAGAAATTTGCAGGGAAGGTTTCAGCTTCTCCTTTTTTAGCCAAATTGGTGCTCGAGGGCCCAATGGGGAAAAGGAAAGAAGATGATAGTCCAAGAAGTGGTTCCTACATTTTTTCAGCCAAACACAGTATGCTTGATTATACGTCGAAAGGTTTATATCCTGATATTAATGATGGTGACGGTCTTCCATTTCATTTCACTGATTTATATGGTAAAATGACCTTTAATGGTAATGGAGGATCAAAATTCAGTGCCTTTGGTTTTCACAATAGAGACAGTGTGAATTACGCTGTCGCTGATTTAAATTGGAATTCTTCGGGTGGAGGAATTAATTTCTTAATGGTACCAAGCACCTCTCCTATTTTCATAAGAGGTCATGTGAATGGAAGCAACTTCGAAACTACCTTTCAAGAGGAAGGACAGGCTCCAAGAACATCAAGTATTGGGGGTTTTGATCTGGGGTTTGATTTTAGCTATTTCCTCAAGAACGAAAGTGAAATGAATTATGGATTCAATATAAATGGATTCAATACGAGGTATACCACTTATAACCTTGCACAACGTATTATTGAAGACGAAAATTTTACAACAGAAATTGGAGGATATTATAACTACCGAAAAGTAGGACCGAGGTGGGTATTTCAAATTGGAATGAGGGTTCAAGCCTATGCATCGCTAAACACTATTTCTCCTGAACCAAGAATTGCCTCAAAATTCAATGCCACTGAAAAACTTAGATTGAAGTTCTCAGGTGGTAGGTTTTCACAAAACTTCACCTCTGCATCATCTGACAAGGACATCGTAAATCTCTTTAACGGATTACTTAGCGCACCAACAAATGTCCAAGACCAATTTGTTAATGAATTTCAGCAAACACGAAGTATCAAAAATGGACTTCAATATGCGTGGCACATTATTGCTGGTTTTGAATATGATTTGGGCAAAAATATTGAAGTGAATATTGAGGGATACTACAAATATTTCTCTCAGCTGAGTAACATCAACCAAAATAAACTTTATGAGGACATCGCGGAATTTGAATTGATTGATGACGTTTTCAAAAAAGACTTCATTATAGAATCAGGTCAGTCCTATGGAGTCGACCTACTTTTAAAATACTCAAAAGATCGTTTATTTCTATGGGGCGTTTATTCATACGGATACAATACGCGATGGGATGGATTTATTGAATATTTCCCAGTGTTTGATAGAAGACATAATATCAATTTGGTTGGATCGTATGCTTTTGGTCCGAAAAGAGATATCGAATTTAATATTCGCTGGAATCTTGGATCAGGACTTCCTTTTACTCCAACTGCGGGCTTCTTTGAGTTGGAAACATTCGGAAACGGTCTGACATCCGATTACACCACCAACAATGCAAATTCTGTTTCTACTCTACTTGGTGAATTTAACAGTGAGAGACTTCCATTCTATCACCGTTTAGACATCACCTTGAAAAAACAATTCAAGTTTCAAAATAAAAGTATTTTGGAAGTTGTTCTTAGCGTAACCAATGCCTACAATAGAAATAACATATTCTATGTTAATCGAGTTACGAATGACGAAATATATCAATTCCCATTGCTTCCAAGCTTTGGGTTGAGCTATAAATTCTAAATATGGCTGATATTGCATTATTTAAGGCAATAAGACCTATCCGTGATAAAGTCCACCTTGTGGCCACACGTCCTTACTATTCGTATAAAAAAAATGTTTTAAAAGCCAAACTCCAGGATAATCCATATACCTTTCTTAGGATTATCAATCCGGAATTCAATAGCGACATCAAAACTAAACCGAATTCAGATGAAAGATTTAAGCTTGTAGGACAAAAATATCGAGAATTTATTGAGAAAGGAATTCTTATCGAGGAAGACTCACCTAGGCTCTACATATACCGTCAAACTACAGAAAATCATTCCTGTATTGGGGTAATTGGGGGTGCGAGTATCAAAGAATACCTTAGTGACGAGATCAAAAAACATGAGGCCACGTTGACCACAAGAGAATCGATGTTTACACGTTACCTTGAAATCGTTGGATACAATGCCGAACCCGTTCTCATTTCTTATAAAGGAAACAATACACTCAATGAGTCCTTAACAAAATTGACCGAGGAACGACCAGAATATGAATTCAGTACTACGGATCAAATCAAACACGAATTATGGATACTGAGTGAAGAACATTCAAAAGAACTTCAGGAGCACTTTAAAACCATTCCATGCTCCTATATCGCAGATGGTCATCATCGCTCGGCATCATCTGCCAGATTATACCAAAAAAATGAAAATACCTTTCCCGAGTCCAATTACTTTTTATCTTATTTCGTAGAGGAGAAGCAGCTACGAATTCTTGAATTCAATCGATTGGTCAAAACCTTAAATGGACTAACAAAAGATGAGTTCATTCAAAAAATAAGCCTTATTGGAGAGCTTGAAAAGCTGACGAAAATATCAAAGCCATCACATGAGCATCACATTCATTTCTTTATAGAGGAGCAATGGTATAAGCTTACTTTAAGTAATCAACAAATAAACAAAAACAACCCTGTCAAATGCCTAGATTCCAGCATATTAACAGATCTAATTCTTCACCCCATCCTTGGAATTGAAGACCTCAAAACCAGTCGTGAAATTGATTTCCTTCCTGGTATATTCTCAATCGAAGAGTTCCATTCTTATGCTAGAAAAAACGAATTCAAAATAGGTTTTGTACTTTTCCCAATAGAGGTGAATCAAATCAAGAAGGTAGCAGATCACGGATTAAACATGCCACCAAAATCAACTTGGGTTGAACCCAAACTGAGAAGTGGATTAACCATCTATAAAATTAACATCTAAAAGCAGCTAATTCTTATGATTTGAGGATGTTTATGATTCGTTTTCCATTAATCATATGATCATGAATATGAGTATATGCAAATAAGCCATTTCGACCTGTTAATTTGAGATTATGAAAATTAGAAAGGTAGTCGTAAATAGGATTAATTTTGGTTTGATAGTCCTTTTCAAGAACAGGATAAGCATTTTTTATTTTATGAATACAAGAATCGAACAAATCACTTTCGTTAAAAATATTCGCATCTACCAGTTCTCGAATTACACCCTTAATGACTATCTTTTCATCCTCATTCCATATTCCACTATTTTTTTGACATGGAATCTCAATCATTAATGATGTTTTACCTAAGGGAGCCATATGCTCGCTCCTATTCTTTGGTTCATAAACACGAGTAAATGGATATCGATTAGATGGAAAGTACATAGAACCATTTTTATTAACTGAATCAACATCAAGAAAAAGACCAACAAGAATAATATCTCTAAATAGAATACTATTACCTAAATCAAGAATATTTTTGGGAGGAGGGGGGTGCATTACCTTCAATAGAACTCCTAAGGGTAGAGAACTTACCAAATCTTCTACATCATTTATTGAATTACCATTTAGCTCTATACCCGTAATTTTCTGATTACTGTGGTAAACCGCTGTTACCTTTTGATTCAGATGAAAATTATCACCACAATGTGAATTGAAAGCTTCAAATATGGAACCTATGCCATATTTTGGATAATAAAATGAACCATCGAGATGCTGCGTTTTATCATTTTTTCCTCGAAAGGTTTCCAAAATAAAAGTCTTAAGATTAAGACCTTTTAGACGCTTCCCTGCAACATCAATAGACAATTCGCTTGCGGGCTTGCCCCATAATTTTTCGGTATAATGTAAAAGGAATAAATCTGAAATGTTTTTTCCATAGGTATGAATGGCTAGGTCTCTGAAATTATCAATATTCGTTTTTGTTCTAATTTTACTTGCAAGGATCTGATAGGCCGAATATAGGAAACGTCTAATACCTAAAAAACCCAACAGATTTAGAGGTGATAGAGGAAAATCAATAAATTTACCTTCCCTGTATATCTGACTTGGCACTTGAATAAGTTTCAAATCATTTCCCATCATTTCCTTTATAATCCGTGTGGTTTCCATATCCTTATCGTGAAGTCGATGCGCACCGGAATCATAAAGAAAACCATTGTATTCGAAAGTTATGCAATTACCTCCTACCCGATTAGAGGCCTCAAACAATTCATATTTTATCTTATTTTCTTTTGCATAATAGGCAATAGCGATACCTGCAGGCCCACCACCCAAAATCGTTATTTTTCTTCCTGATTTCATTACTCCTTTAATAAATAAATTGGGATTTGATACCACAACCTATTTACATATGGATTGTGAAAAAATACATGTTGATTTTCCCTTTTATGATTGGATGGGACAAATGTGGTGATAACAGTATACTTGATTAAGGAATCTTTTATTACGGCATCAACTTGATCTTGACTTGTACAATAGATCATATCTTTTAAGCCTACATGTCTTGACATATAATAATTTATTAGTGGAATGGAGTAAAATATGGTATTTGAATCCTTTTTGTGTTGTACATAATTTTCAACCTGAGCGATAGCTGTTGGGGTTTGATGCTGCCAATTTATGACTCCTGACACAATGGTTAAGGCCAAAATAAAAATCCCAATCAAAAGCTTTGAAAACAAATCTGAGGAATATTTCCTCAACTCATGAATCCCAAAAGCACAAAGAAAAATGATAAAGGGTAAAAATGGCATTATATGCCTTGGTTTGTATACAATGTTTTGAAAGAAATAAACCCAAAAAAGATAAAATAAAATGCATATTGGTATTACAATTTTCTCTTCTAAAGATAATTTCAATCTCCTCAAATAAATGTAACGTAAACCCAGAAATATCAATACAGAATAGATTAAACCAACAACCATAGTGATCCAATGTCTTTTATACCACCATGCGCCTAAACCGTCTGCCCATATACTTTCAATCATTTTAACAAAACGATGCCAATAAGTAGCCTCTTCACTCATTATCCCTCCACCCCAGTCCGTAAAATGTCCGGCAGTATTATTATGTGCGACATCTAATAGACTATTCCATCCCGAGTCAAAAACCCAGGGCACAAACCACACCAAGACACTCAGTAAAAAAGTTATTACCATGATTGGAATCTTTTTAGGGTAACGAAATAAAAGAAAAACGACTGGTATGAAGAATGGAGCATAGGAAAGTCTCACACCCAAAAGAGCTCCTAATAGCAGAAAAAGGAGTAAAATGGATTTCAATTCATATTGAGCTAATATTTTCAAAAAGTAATAAAAAGCAGACATCACTAATGCCAGCCCCATAATATCTGGCATGTAACGATTTCCCATAAGCCAGAGCAAAGGGCATAAAAAACCAATAACCAATAGAATATTCGAATTTATGGAGGTAAATAAAGACCATATACGATCCATAAAATAAAGTATTATAAAAGTAGAAAAACCTCCAATCAAGGAAAAAGACAGACCAACTGACCCTGTAAAAAAATAGACTATTTTCAAAAGAAAGCAATACAATGGGTACCCAGGAAAATGTGGTCTTGCCTCGACTACACTATAATCCATTGCAGACAGAGCAAATCGTAAACTATCTATATCTTCAATATAGTATATAGAGGTAATTGCGCGCGTTACAAGGCACAAAAAGAGCAGTGTTATGTATTTATACTTTTTAAAAATCAAGACTAAAATTTATAGGAAAAACCTATATTGATTTGTCTTCCGGCACCGGGTAG
>CAJWCX010000045.1 GCA_913031405.1 uncultured Flavobacteriales bacterium
ATCAGGGAAAATACGCTGCGCTGCAATGTAGGAAAGTGCAAGAACAGAACCCCACTCATTCATGGCGTCATGCTTATATAGGGTAGCTAATGTTTTGTGCAAGGATGTTGCTGATACGTCCATGGTCTGGCTATAAAAACGATAGTCGTTTTCTGTGTAATGTTTCTTTTTACGAACATTTGGAGACATTCCAATCGAGTGTAATACAAAATCGATTTTACCACCTAATATCTCCATAGATTGCTCGACTAAATTGTCAAGGTCTTCAGTGCTTGTAGCATCTGCCGGAATGATTTCACTTCCTGTTGTTTCTGCTAGGTTTTTAATTTCTCCCATTCGCATGGCGATTGGAGCATTGGTTAGCACGAAAGTAGCACCTTCTTCGTGAGCACGTTCTGCCACCTTCCATGCAATAGATTGGCTATTTAAAGCGCCAAATATGATTCCTCTTTTTCCTTTTAACAAATCGTTTGCCATTACTCTTAATTTTTTAACAAATTTAGTAATTCTTTATGGCTCGAAGTCTTTAAATGAGTTTTCGATAAACAATGAGATGTGAATAGCCTTTAAACGACCTTCTTTAACGATTCTTTAACATTGGCTTGAGGTGCTTTAGGTCCATATAAAATGTTCCAAATGGAATAACTGATGCAATAAAGAATAGTATACCCATACTCCAAGACCATTTTTTTTGAAGGGTCAAAATCAAAAGCCAAAAACAATAAAGAATGAATACCAATCCATGAAGCATGCCCACAATATAATTGGGCTCCTTAATTTCATACCCATATTTTAAAGGCATTGTAATCGCAAAAGAGACATAAGATACACCCTCGATTAAGGCGATTATTCGAAACTGATTGATTGTTAACCTACTCATTTTTTGAATTGTTTTTCTAGTTTTTGTAATGTTTTCATTTCATCCCGAAAGCCAGCAGCTTCGATGAAGTCCAATTTTTTTGCTGCTTTTTCCATGAGCTTTCTAATGCGTTTGATTTCTTTTTCAAGGTCTTTTTGGTTTTTGAATTCACTAGCTATTGGGGCTTCAGCTTTAGCCTCTTTTTTCTCAGCTTTTTGAGCAGAGGTTTCACCGTCGGCCACTTTCGTTGATTCAAGGATTACTTCTTTTGATTTCTGGAGTGCTGTGGGTTTGATGTTGTGCTTTTCATTGTAAGCCATTTGAATTTTTCTTCTTCGCTCTGTTTCGTCAATGGTGTGCTGCATAGATTTTGTTATTTGATCAGCGAACATGATGACATATCCATTTATATTTCTCGCGGCTCTCCCTACTGTTTGAACTAAAGAACGTTCGTTTCTTAAAAAACCTTCCTTGTCTGCATCAATAATCGCAACAAAAGAAACTTCGGGTAAGTCAAGACCTTCCCTTAGTAAATTGACGCCAATAAGCACATCAAATTGACCCAGACGCAATTGTCTTAAGATTTCGACACGTTCTATGGTATCAATTTCGCTATGAATATAACGGCAAAGAATACCCATTTTATCCAAATATTTTTGAAGCTCTTCGGCCATTCTTTTGGTCAGTGTGGTCACCAATGTCCTCTCTTTTACCATAATCCTGTTTTGGATTTCTGTAATTAGTGCATCAATTTGATTGAGGCTTGGTTTGATTTCGATGACAGGATCTAAAAGTCCAGTAGGTCTTATAACTTGCTCAATCAATACGCCTTCAGACAAACTCATTTCGTAATCTGTGGGTGTGGCCGAAACATAGATACA
Source organism: uncultured Flavobacteriales bacterium (assembly GCA_913031405.1). Classification (GTDB taxonomy): domain Bacteria; phylum Bacteroidota; class Bacteroidia; order Flavobacteriales_D; family Crocinitomicaceae; genus UBA952. The sequence goes on from CAJWCX010000045.1 coordinate 1,741, forward strand.
TTGAGGGAACATTTGTTCAAATTCTTCAAACTTTAGAGGTCGGTTATCAATAGCAGCCTGCAATCGAAAACCATAATCGACGAGATTTGTTTTTCGTGCTCGATCTCCAGAGTACATCCCCTTCACCTGAGGAAGCGTGACGTGGCTCTCATCGATGACCATAAGATAATCTTCAGGAAAATAATCTAAAAGGCAAAATGGTCTTTGTCCTGGTTGCCGCCGGTCAAAGTACCTCGAATAATTTTCAATACCTGAGCAGTATCCAAGTTCTTTGATCATTTCAAGATCATATTCCACACGATCTTTTAAACGTTGAGCTTCTTCTGCTTTTCCTGCTTTCTGAAATTCTTCAACTTGTATTAGAAGGTCATCTTGAATTTCTTTAATCGCTTGATTGGTGTTTGCGGGACTCGAAACAAAAAGGTTTGCGGGATAAATTAAGAGATTTTCGAGAACCTCAATTTCTTTGCCTGTTTCTGGATTTATAGTTGAAATATTCTCGATTTCATCTCCCCAAAATTCAATTCTTATGGCGTAATCCGTATAGGCCAAGTACAAATCCACAATATCACCACGCACTCTGAAATTCCCTCGTTCAAAAACTTCATCGGAACGAGAGTAAAGGTTTTCGACAAATTTTAAAAGCAGTTTATTCCTCGAAATTACCTCTCCTTTTTTGATGCTTATAATGCTCTTTTTAAATTCAGAAGGATTACCAATCCCATAAATACACGATACGGATGCAACGATAATCACATCTCTTCTTCCTGATAACAATGCAGATGTTGCAGATAGTCTAAGTTTTTCAATTTCTTCGTTGATCTGAAGGTCCTTTTCTATGTAAGTATTGGTAACTGGTAGGTAGGCCTCAGGTTGATAATAGTCATAGTAGGAAACAAAATATTCCACTTGATTATTTGGAAAAAATTGTTTGAATTCACCATAAAGTTGTGCCGCGAGTGTTTTGTTATGAGACAGTACCAAAGTGGGTTTATTGACTTGCTCAATCACATTTGCGATACTAAAGGTCTTACCACTTCCAGTAACTCCAAGAAGTGTTTGATGCTTTACTCCCGATTGAACTCCCGATATCAATTGAGAAATAGCCTGTGGCTGATCACCGGTAGGCTTATATTCAGAAACCAATTTAAATTCCATTGTTTACAAAATTAGGCAAACATAAGAACCAAAAAAAAACGCCCGAAGGCGTTTCATTTAATTTTTACAAACCAAAATATTGTTTTTCTTTAGTTTTTTTACTTCGTATGCCTTACTATAACTCAGGATAAATTGAATCGACGATGGCTTTGGTAAAGATTGAACATGAATTGGTTTACTTTCAGTAGAGTATTTTTGCATCATACGCAGATTTGTTTTTCTTTAGAACGGCCAATTCTTCTTTTTATTTTACGACCTCCTTTTTTTTAATTTTTTACATTTGCAAAATCAAATCAATTTAGAAATGAGCACGACAATTAATTCAGGTGTAGCTACGGGAGACGAAGTACAAAAAATATTTGCATTTGCAAAGGCCAATTCCTTTGCTTTACCTGCAGTTAACGTTTCTTCAACGAGTTCAGTGAATGGGGTTATGGAAACCGCCGGAAAATTAAAGGCACCGGTCATTATCCAGTTTTCACATGGTGGGGCACAGTTTTTTTCAGGAAAAGGTTTAGACAATACGAATGAGCGTTCTTCGATATTGGGCGCCGTATCGGGGGCCAGACACGTTCACGAGCTGGCGGAAGCTTATGGCGCTACTGTAATATTACATACCGATCATTGCGCAAAAAAATTATTGCCCTGGATTGATGGTTTATTAGATGCGGGTGAAAAGTTTTATGCTGAACATGGTAAACCGTTGTACAGCTCTCACATGATTGACTTATCGGAGGAGCCCATAAATGAAAACATTGAAATATGTAAACGCTACTTGGAACGAATGAGCAAGATTGGAATGACTTTGGAAATTGAACTAGGTATCACGGGAGGTGAAGAGGATGGAGTAGATAACTCGGATGTTGATGCTTCCAAACTTTATACGCAACCAGAGGAGGTTTCATATGCTTATGAAGAATTAATGAAAATTTCACCGCGTTTTACGATTGCGGCAGCCTTTGGAAACGTTCACGGTGTATATAAGCCAGGAAATGTTAAGTTGACCCCGAAGATTCTCAAAAACTCTCAAGAATTTGTTGAGCAAAAATTCAATACCGGTTCCAATCCGATTGATTTTGTTTTCCACGGAGGATCGGGTTCTAGTTTGGATGAGATTAGAGAGGCTATTGGATATGGAGTGATTAAAATGAATATCGATACAGATCTTCAATACGCTTTTACGAAGGGGACTCGGGATTATATTCTTGATAAAAAAGACTACTTAATGAGTCAGATTGGAAATCCTGATGGAGATTCAATACCGAACAAAAAATATTATGACCCTCGGAAATGGTTAAGGGAAGGGGAAGCTACCTTTATCAAAAGACTAGAGCAGTGTTTCTCCGATCTAAATAATGTTCACACCTTGTAAAACTTTATTAATTTTAAACAAAGAAATTAAATGAGCTGGTTCAAAAGAAACAAAGAAGGAATTACAACTTCAACAAGTGATAAAAAAGAGGTTCCTGAAGGATTATGGTCTCGGTGTTCCAAATGCAAAACTTTATTTACAAAGGGGGAGCTTGAAGGTATGAGCTTCGTTTGCGACCGTTGTGGTCATCATGAGCGCATTGGTTCTGAGGAGTATTTTTCAATTATTTTTGACAAAGGTAAGTACACCGAATTGAATAAAAAGGTGAAGTCTGCAGATCCCTTGTCTTTTAAAGATACCAAAAAGTATACGGATCGAATTAAAAAAACACAGGACACGACAGGTTTGACTGATGCAATAAGAACAGCCAAAGGCAAGCTAAATAAAAAAGACCTTGTTATCGCTGCTATGGATTTTAAATTTATTGGAGGTTCAATGGGTTCTGTAATGGGTGAAAAAATATCCAAAGCGATTGATGAAGCTTTAAAGTTAAACTGCCCATTCATGATCATTTCTAAGTCGGGTGGAGCCCGAATGATGGAGGCTGGTTATTCATTAATGCAAATGGCAAAGGTTTCTGGTAAGCTTGGACAGCTTTCAGATGCACAGTTGCCTTATATTTCTTTGCTTACTGATCCTACAACAGGCGGTGTTACGGCTTCATTTGCCATGCTTGGTGATATTAATATATCTGAACCAGGGGCACTAATTGCCTTTGCAGGACCCCGAGTGGTTAGAGAAACCATTGGAAGAGATTTGCCCGAAGGTTTTCAAACATCAGAGTTTTTACTTGAACATGGTTTTCTTGACTTTATTGTTGAGAGACAAGAGCTTCGCAATAAACTTTCTTTGATGATTGATTTGTTTGTCAAGTAAGATTCTCCTTTTTTACCTGAATTTTTTATAGATTCTTTTTTCATTTCTTTTTCATTATTTTTGAGAAAAATCACAATTATGCCAAGAATTTTTTCGAGATGGGTATCGCTTTTGTGCTTGCTTTTAATCATCAATAACACAAATGCCCAGGATACCACTTGGGTGCAAACTTTCACATTTGATTCTATTACTACGCGTCGGGCTGAATTTAATTTTCCCAATTCACTAAATGGCGAGCGCTTTGAAAAAGTACTGATGTATTACAAACTCAAATGCAGCCCACTGACAACTTGGGATCAATTCAATTGTGGAGAATGGGATTATTTGACCTACACGAGGGTTTTTGATCACACTGGAGCATACGACTCCGTGCGGGTAGATAGTGTTCGGTACTTGCATAATTACAGTTCAAATAGTCCATTTGACTTTGAACCTTGGGGTTATGATTATCACCATACTGCTCCTGTTATTGAACATGAACGTGAGCCGCTGGCAAATACTACTCAATACAGTATGGGCCAGGTTGTTTCTTCGACGGCTTCATATCCTTTTGATCTCAGTCAGCGAGGAGGTTCATATCAAATGATGATTGATGCGAATGAATTAGTGAACTCAGGAATGACCTCAGGTGAGATCAAGTCATTATGGTTAAATGTGTCAAATATTTCTGGTGGTGGAGTATTGATGCATCCTAAAATCTCGTTAAAATCAACTCAAGAGGCTCAATTGACAACCTTTCATACTGATGGTTTTTCTCTAGTTTATGATTTGAGTAGAGCATCGAGTATATCATCTTTTGGGTGGGGTGAATTACAAACAGGACCCAATGAATTTGTTTTTAATGAACCTTTTTTTTGGAATGGTACGGACAACATTATTCTTGAACTATCTTTTGACCATAAATACCCAGCAACAAATACATTAGAATTTTTAACAGAAACGAGTTCCTCAGGGCAAGCTTTGAATTATTCATCAAAAAATGGTGCTTTAAGTTTTGATGGATCGAATCACGCATTGTTAGAGCTATCTGATATTGATTTGGGGGAAGAATTGACCATTGCAATGTGGGTAAAAGGAAATGGAAACACAGGAGTAAATACATCGATATTGGAAGGTTATGACACACTAAATCAACGTGTAATCAATATTCACATGCCATGGAGCAATAATAGGATGTATTGGGACTGTGGAGAAGGTTCTGGATACGATCGAATTGATACCGACATGACAGGAGCCGGTATCGATAATGAATGGCATCATTGGGCCTTTGTAAAAAAACAAAGTTCAGGAGAAATGATGATCTACAGAGATGGTCAATTGTGGCATAGCGGAACAGGGTTAACAAGAATGATTGGTGGCCTTCATCGGCTAGTTTTAGGAGCCAATAGGAATTTAGGGAATAATTGGAAAGGTAAAATTGATCATTTTCAAATTTACAACTCAGCTCTTGATGAATCTACCATTAACGATTGGTATTTGAAGAAAGTAGACAATACGCATCCCAATTGGAATGACTTATTGTTGGCCTATCGTTTTGACAATTTGGACGTGGCCACCGACGTTTCTCAGAATGATTATTTATTGATGCCTTCTTCATCGGGAATGATTGAGTTTTTTGATTATCCTATACAAGGTATCGAGAAAGATGCTGATCGTCTTATTGTTGAATTTGGCTCGGGTGATTATCAAGATGCTTCAGCACAGGCTGTAGAGGTAGATCGTAAAACACTCGTTGAACCTGAAGTTGTTTTCGAATTTGAGTCTGTGGACAGACATTTTGAAATTGTTAATGCTTTTATTGCAGCATCTTCTGGCCATGAAATACAATATGATCTTCAGGGAAATGAGGTTTCATCTTTTCCTTACAATACAAGTGAAACAATTTCCAATGAAACCATTACCTATTACCAGCAACCTTACGAGATTATCTACGATGTTGAAATAGCGCGATATATTACACCTTATGGGATTGGATTTGATTTGGGTCCAAATGGTTTTTCTTGGATCTATGACGTAACCGATTATCAAGACTATTTGAAAGGTGTTGTTGATCTTGCTGCCCACAACACCCAGGAATTATTGGATTTAAGTTTTGCTTTTATTGAGGGAATTCCTCCACGAGATGTACACAAGAGAGAACCCATATGGTCTGATTTTAGGGCTTATAGTTTTTCTGCTATGGCTGAAGATAATGTGCTTCAGGAGAAAAAGGTTCACCTATCTGATACGTCCGAAAGCTTTAAAATAAAAACAAGAATGTCTGGTCATGGTCAAGTTGGGAACATGGCTTGTTGTGAATGGGTTTCCAATGAACACAGTATAAAGGTAGATGGTGTTACCCGCTTTGAGTGGGACATCTATGAAGAAGAAGATTGTGGTACAAATCCACTTATTGGTCAGGGAGGTACTTGGCCTTATGCAAGAGAGGGTTGGTGTCCAGGAGACAAAGTAAAAGAATATGAATTTGAGTTGACTCCTTATGTGACTCCTGGTGATTCTGTCGCTCTTGACTACGTCATTAATAATGTTCCGGCTTCAGATCCAGGTCAAGGGTCAGGAAATTATAGAGCGGCTTATGATTTGATTTCTTATTCTGCTCCCAATTTTGAAA
>CAJWCX010000046.1 GCA_913031405.1 uncultured Flavobacteriales bacterium
AGTGATAGTTAAGCTCAAAAACAAGACAATAACCGAAAGAAAATAGATGATGTCTTCACTGACTACCACCCCTTTTGTAATGGAGTCGTAATGAAAGGCCAAGCTAAAATATTTAATGACATAGTCCAAATCACCCATCTGTCCAAAGTCACCCAATAAGTTTAATCCATCAAATAGAAACCAGCACAAAAACATGGCAATTATAAAGGCTACGATTTGACTGCTCGTGATTGAGGATGCGAAAATACCTATCGCAACAAATACACTACCCAATAGGATGAGCCCAATGTAGGAGGTCAAAGTGGCTCCCCCATCAATAATACCAATGGGCTTGCCTAGAAAGTAGATTGAAATGTAATAGATAATAGTTGGTGCAAGTGCAATCAACAGCAGCGTCACTCCCGCTAGATACTTAGCCATGAGAATACCCATGTCTGAAATAGGTCTTGTAAATAACAACTCAATGGTACCAGTTCGCTTCTCCTCAGCAAATGATTTCATCGTGATGGCCGGAATGAGAATTAAAAAAATGATGGGAGAAAGATTAAAAAAAGGAACCAAATCAGCCTCTGAACCTACAAGAAGATTGGTATTGTATGACAGAACCCAATGAAATAAACCAGAAGCAATTAAAAAAATCAAGATAAATACGTACCCGATGGTCGAGCTGAGAAAACTACTTAATTCTTTGAAATAAAGGGCGCGCATATTTTACTTTATCAGTTCTCAAAAATAGTATTTTTAATAGGAAGCGCTCATATTTTTATCAAGTCTTATTTGTTGGTTTCCTAGCAGGTCTATTTTGAAGCTCATTTGGAATTCATTCCATCAAAATAGATTTCATGGCTCCAAGCTTCTGGTCTGTCACCAAAATAAGGTTTGATTTTGTTCCATAATCCAATAAAAACAGGTGAATTTCGATAAGTATTTAGGGCTTCTTCGCTATCCCAATGACTGTAGGTCATAATGATATTTTTGTGGTGTAGGTCATGAAGTAATCTCATTCCAATACATCCCGGATACTGAACGATAGCCAATTTCTTTTCATTGAATTCTTCAAAAAAGGAGGGGAGGTGTTCCTCTTTGATATGGAGCTTAACTATTCTAATGAGCATTAAAATAACGTTTTAAGTGATCCTTTGGGGCTAAAATCAACCTTGACAAGATCTCTGGTTTTAACTCCAAAAAGTTTATTTGCTCCACCTGTTGTGGTTGTTGCTCCTCGATTGACTGCAATTTCGAGATAATCATTTTCATTGAAGACTGCAACACGCTCTCCATTTTGAACCTGATTGTAGCTGTTGGAAATGGCGTCAATGAAATAATCGTGATGAAAGCGAATGGTAAAAGGTGCATCAGAAGGGTATCTTTCAAAATCCTGACGTGTGATATTTGTAATAAGATTTCCAAAAGCATCTATATGAATGACCATACCTCGAATGGTAAATTCTTCAATTAGCGCCTTCGGAATAAGAGCCTTTTTGTAAGTGTTAATAGGGTTGGCAAAGTTTTTGAGCTTTTGTCCTTGATGTATTTTGTCGGCAATCTTGACAAAACAGTTTTTCATAGGAAATTTCAGTTCATCCAAGTTTTTTTCGTCAATTTTATACCGCCATAATTCCTGAGGTTCTCTTTCATCCAAAAATGCTCCAAAAAAACCACTATCATTAGAGATGAAATATTGATCATCAAATTTCATAATAGTTGGATAACTTGGAACGAATTTACTTTCATTCGAATAAGCAGGGGGAACAATCATTGGCTCACTATCCACGCCAACCAGGTGAATTGTTCCTGCAGGAAATGATTTATAGCTACAACGCATCTGAAAAGCCGCATTGGCAACATCAAATGCACCAATAGAATGCGATATGTCAATAATATTAAAGCTTGGATTTGCCTTTAATAGAGCTCCCTTAATGGAGGCAATATAATAATCCTGGACTCCTGTATCAGATATTAAAGTGATGATTTGCATTAGGATTCAGAATTCATTGTTCTAATTAATTTATAATTTTACCAAAAGTAATGATTTACCATAATAAGTGGCTTAAAATCATATAAATTAAATAGATGAAAGGCGTACGGAAAATTCTAATTAACCCAACGAATCCAGTTGATTTTTTTGGAGTGAACAATTCAAATTTGAAGCACCTCAGGACGTTCTTTCCAAAATTGAAAATTACTTCTCGAGGAAACACTTTATCGATTTCTGGAGATGATGAAGTGGTTGATGTTTTTGAACAAAAGGTCAATTTACTGTTGAAGCATCTTAATCGATACAACTCATTGTCAGAGAATAATATTGATAATTTGCTGTTGGAGGACGGAGAGAGTCTATTGAATAGCACGAAGTCGTCCGATGTTATTTTATTTGGTAACGGAGGTACTAAAATTCGAGCTAGAACGGTAAATCAAAAGAAACTAGTAAAGGCCATTTCAACATACGATATGGTTTTTGCGGTTGGGCCGGCTGGAACAGGTAAAACCTACACCGCTGTTGCACTTGCTGTAAAAGCATTAAAAGAAAAACAGGTTAAACGAATTGTTTTAACACGTCCGGCAGTTGAAGCTGGTGAAAATCTTGGATTTCTTCCTGGAGATTTCAAAGAAAAGCTTGATCCGTATTTGATGCCTTTGTATGACGCTTTGCGGGAAATGATTCCAGCAGAAAAGCTCGCAGAAATGCTTGAGTATGGGGTGATTGAGATCGCACCCTTGGCTTTTATGAGGGGTAGAACCCTGGATAAGGCCTTTGTGATTCTGGATGAAGGTCAAAATTCGACGGCTATGCAGATGAAAATGTTTCTTACGCGAATGGGAACGACAGCGAAATTCATTATCACGGGTGACATGTCTCAAATTGACTTACCTTCGCGCCAAAAATCGGGTCTTGCATATGCTTTGGATACCTTGAAAGCAGTTAAAGAGATTGGTGTTGTGAGATTGGGACAAAGTGATGTAGTCCGAAATAAGTTGGTAACAAAAATCATTGAAGCCTATGATAAATATGATTCAAAAAACAAAAAATAAACAATGAAGGCATTAACAAATTCCAGCTTCAACTTCAAGGGACAGCAGTCGGTTTATAATGGAAAGGTACGAGACGTTTACCATCTTGATAATGAGGTTTTGGTTATGGTGGCATCGGACAGAATTTCGGCATTTGACCATATTCTACCCAAAGGAATTCCTTTTAAAGGACAGGTTTTGAACCAAGTGGCAACCCTATTTTTAAAGGCTACTGAGGATATCGTTCCGAATTGGCTAGTGGCAACTCCGGATGCCAATGTGGCTGTAGGAAAAGCTTGCGAACCAATTCGTGTTGAAATGGTCATTCGAGGTTATCTTGCTGGTCACGCTGCAAGAGAATACAGCCTGGGCAAGCGGATTTTGTGCGGCGTTGAAATGCCCGAAGGAATGAAAGAAAATGACAAGTTTCCTGAACCTATAATTACGCCTGCAACGAAAGCAGAGGAAGGTCATGATGAAGATATTTCGAGAGAAGAAATATTGTCTCAAAATATCGTAGATGAAGAAATCTACCTACAACTCGAGGATTATACAAGACGTTTGTTTCAGCGAGGAACAGAAATGGCTGCAGAACGAGGATTAATTTTGGTAGATACCAAATACGAGTTTGGTCTTTTAAACGGAAAAGTAATCTTGATTGATGAAATTCATACGCCTGATTCTTCGCGTTATTTTTATGCCGATGGCTATGAGCAGAGACAAATAGAGGGTATTCCTCAAAAACAACTTTCTAAAGAATTTGTGCGCCAGTGGCTTATTGAAAATGGATTTCAAGGATTAGAAGGACAAACAATGCCTGTGATGCCAGATGAGTTTGTTGAAGTGGTTTCAAATAGATACATCGAGTTGTATGAAAAAATAACTGGAGCTTCTTTTCAGCGGGCTGATATCAATGATATTCCTTCTAGAATTGAGCAAAATCTTGAACGATACCTCTCAAATTCATAAATTTACCGCTATGTCAGTACATCAAAATGTTAAGAAAGTAACGACCCATACCCTTCAGGAAATGAAAAATGAGGGTGAAAAAATCTCAATGCTCACTGGTTATGATTTTTCCATGGCTCGAATTATAGACGAATCTGGAATTGATGTGATTTTAGTTGGGGATTCCGCATCAAATGTAATGGCAGGTCATGAAACCACACTTCCGATAACACTGGATCAAATGATTTATCATGCTTCGTCCGTTGTGCGAGCTGTCAATCGTTCATTAGTTGTTGTGGATATGCCTTTTGGTTCGTATCAAGGTAATTCAATCGAAGCCTTGTCTAGTGCAATTCGCATTATGAAGGAATCTGGAGGTCATGCCGTAAAAATGGAAGGAGGAAAAGAAATACTTGAATCCATTCAACGTATTCTTACAGCAGGAATACCTGTGATGGGACATCTTGGTTTGACTCCTCAGTCGATTTATAAATTTGGAACTTACGTTGTAAGAGCTAAAGAGGAAGAAGAGGCAGCAAACTTAATTGAAGATGCAAAGGCCCTTGAAGAATCAGGATGTTTTGCTATTGTTTTGGAGAAGATCCCAGCAGCCTTAGCCAAAAAGGTGGCTGAAACTGTTTCCATTCCTATTATAGGTATTGGGGCAGGAGGTGATGTGGATGGTCAAGTTCTAGTTGTTCATGATATGCTTGGAATTAACAATGAGTTTAGTCCTCGATTTTTACGAAAATACAACAACCTTCATGATCATATGAAAACAGCTTTTGAGTCCTATATTAAGGACGTTCGAAGTGGTGATTTTCCTAACGAATCTGAACAGTATTAAATGAAAATCCTTTATTTTGGGCTTTTTCTTTTCATTTTATCATGTGGGAATCAATCCGATGTAAAAACCATTCCAGAAGATCAAAATATTTGTAAATACAGTAAATGGTTGCGTATATCAGAGGCCAAGGATGTGGTTCAAATTGAGATTCGAAATCCAGCTGATGCCAAACAAATTGTTCGTCTTCAAATTCCCAATTTTTATCGCCCTTCGAATCCATCAAGGGATTATGATTTATCGAAACCTATTGATCGTTTGGTTTGCCTGTCAAGCACCCATATTGGAATGCTGAGTGAGTTGAATCTTGAAAATCGAATTGTAGGAGTTTCAAATCTTAAATATGTCTATAATGAGAAACTCATATCAAGTTCACCTGTTGAATTAGGTGAAGAGCAAACACTTTCGGCAGAAAAAATCATTAGCTCAAGGGCTCAAGCCGTTGTATATAGTGGATTTTCAAATGTATTCCCTAAGCAAGATGTGTTGCATAAGCTCGGAATTCAAACCTTGCCCAACTATGATTGGAGAGAGGCACATCCTTTGGGCAGGGCAGAATGGATATTGTTATTTGGTTATTTGACTGGTCATGCCAAGGAAGCCAAGAAAAAGTTTAAAGAAATATGCGAGAATTACCAGAGGATAAAGAACCAAATTCAAAATGATAAGATGATTCAAACACTTTCCGGAAATATGACGGGAGATTATTGGTATGCGCCTGCGGGGGATAGCTATCATGCTCAGATTTTAGAAGATGCTGGTTTGTCTTACATCTTCGCAGATCAAACTGGAACGGGAAGCCTGTCTTTTTCCTTTGAGCACATTTTGGGTGTGACTTCTAATATTGATTTGTGGATCAATCCAGGTTTTGACAGTAAAAATAAAATCCTCAATGCATATCCAAAATCTAATCTATTACAGCCTTTAAAAGAAAGTTTAGTATTTTGTTATACACACAACAGTAATAAATATTGGGAGCTTTCATCTTGCCGTCCGGATTTGGTTCTTGCAGACTATGCAGCGCTTAAAAAAGGAGTTTCTCGGAGCTCCGAGCATTTATTCTTTTACAAACAGGTGAAATGAAAAGCTCCAATTCATATCGCGTGCGCTTATTAATTGTATTCCTTGGGATTCTACTTTTTTCCTTTCTTGGTTTATTGATTGGTGATATTCCCACTGATAAAATGGATGTTTACAATGCCTTTTTTAATCCATCTGGAGATAATATGGTTGAGCTTATTATCAAAGAAATTAGATTCCCAAGAGTTTCAATCGCCATTATTTCAGGAGCTGCTCTTGCCATTGCCGGTATGCTCATGCAAACCCTATTTCACAACCCCTTGGCAGGACCTTATGTTTTAGGCATCAACTCAGGGGCGAGCTTAATGGTCGCTTTAGGTTTGCTGTCTGGAATCGGGTTTTTCAATACAGAACTTGGTCTTATTGGCTCTGCTTTATTCGGGTCTTTTGTCTTTGGTTTGTTGATTTTATTTACGGCATCTTTTCTTCGCAATCAAATCGGTTTGCTCTTGTTTGGAGTCATGCTGGGAAGCTTTGTGGCAGCCATCATTACCATTTTGGAGGCCAGCTCTCAAGCTGAAGCGCTAAAAGCTTTTGCACTTTGGTCTATGGGATCATTGAATGCCGTAACTTTAGAACAGGTGCCTCTTATTGCACTTGTTTTTACATTGGGATGTGTAACAACCTTATTTATTGTCAAGCCACTCAATGTATTGGTGCTTGGAGAGGATGAATGTCGATTAATGGGATACAATATAAAGCGGTTGAGACTTTCTATTGTTTTTATAACGGCGTTGTTCACAGGTTTAATTACGGCTTATTGCGGTCCTATTGCTTTTGTGGGATTAGCCGTACCAAACCTTACCCGAATACTTTTTAAAACTCAGAATCACCTTATGCTTCTCATAGCAAACCTCTTATTTGGGGCCTTTTTTATGTTGAGCTGTGATTTGCTTATTCAGTTATTCAGTGGTACAATATTGATCCCTATCAATGCACTCACTTCCTTGCTTGGCGCTCCTTTTGTTATATATATTTTAATCCGTAAGCTCAGATGATATCGATAACAAAAGGAAATATTGGTTTTGATTCGTCTTTGTTTTCTATCGAAAAAACAGACTTCGATTGTGGGAAGGTTCATATACTTATGGGCAGAAATGGCATTGGAAAATCAGCATTTTTACATACCCTTTCGGGTTTAATCCAAGCGCAAGGAGGTACCTTTGATTGTGATGGAAAAGCATTGGATCAATATTCAAGTAAGGAACTTTCTAAAAAGATGGCATACGTTTCTGCTTCGCCTGCGGGTGTTCCATTTTTGACTGTAGATGCCTTCTTAATGTTAGGACGTTATCGTTTTACCAATGTATTTGGTCAAGCAACAGCATCTGATCTTTCCATGGTTGAGGAGGCTAAGGACTTGTTTGGTATTGTACATTTGGCTGATAAATTTACCAACGAGCTCAGCTCGGGAGAGCTTCATTTGTGTGCGATTGCAAAAGCGTATGTGCAACAGACCGATTACATTCTTTTGGACGAACCAACTTCTCACCTTGATTATGCGAATAAACGAAAGGTGTACGAGCTACTTGGTAAAATGGCCAAAGAGCACAATAAAGGAATTATCATCTCTACACACGATTTGGACCTGGCTTTTAAGTTTCCTTTTGATTTTTATCTGATTGACTCAAAAAATAAAACGCTCAAAAGAGTCAAAACATTTAAAGAGGTTGAACAGGATTTCGATTTCTAGTCAGGAGAAATAATTTTTCATTTTGTCCAGTGCGCGATACTGAATG
>CAJWCX010000047.1 GCA_913031405.1 uncultured Flavobacteriales bacterium
TGAGTTTTATTTTCAAATCCTTAACTAAAGCATCTGAAAGCTGTGGCATTCCACTTGCAGAGAGAAAATTATTCATCATGACCAAAAAATCGCGTGGCATAATAATGGGTAAAACTGATTGACCCTTATTCCATTCCCATCCTTTCGTCTCGATATCTAAGTATTCCTTTTTAACAGATTGAACATAAATATCAGAACTGAATTTTGGAATTAGAGGGTCATTAATTTGTAGAAGAACATCAAAAGTATTGGATGAGATAATATCACAACTTTGGATAAAACTCTTGTTTCGAATATCTTCTATTTCAGAATTTAAAAATACTGGTTTGGCTCTATTCAAAATAAGCCCGCCATTCACCTGCTTTTGAATTACAATTGTATTTTCAGAAAGCATTTCAGAATGGTCACCATATCGGTATATCTTGTCTAAAAAATGTAACGAAGTAAAAAGAAAAAGTAAACCCAAAAAAGTACCTATGCAAGCAAAAATCAGCTGCTTTTTGTTCTGATATTTAAAAAGCAACGCCTTCATTATAAATGAATAGTTTTAACTCCATCAAATAGCTGAATATCATCTAGGCATGAGATAATAAAACCGGCATTTTCTTCTTTTACTCGTCTTTGAATCAGGTCGATACACTTTGATGTATTCGACATGTCTAAATGCGAAAATGGCTCATCACAAATTAATAAATCAAAAGGTTTCATCAAGCTACGGACTAGTGCTAAACGTTGTTTTTGACCAAAAGAAAGAACCCCTGTTTTCGACTCCCACTTCTTTTCAATCCCAAGATAAACCAAAAGTTCATAAGCACTTTCGAGATTGTAGCCTTCAGCAAATTCAGGGAGCATTGATATATTTTCCTTAACTGTAAGTTGATCAAAAAGCTGTAAATCTTGATAAACCACAGCGAACTTCCTTCTACGTAGATTTGTCCATTGATTTATCGTCAATGTCCTTATATCTTTGTTTTCAATAAATATGCTGCCTGTGTAGTCGTTTCTCAAACCTGTTAAATAGTATATAAAAGACGTTTTCCCTTTTCCACTAGGTGCATGAAGCATAAATTGTTCGGTGGGTTTGATTTGAAGAGAAGACTTCCACAAGTCGCTTTCCATGACATGGTCTTGAAATATATTGGGGCAAAGCCGTTCAAATTTTAAATCCATAATTAAGAGTTCAAATGAATCAACAATTGGTCCTTTAGTGTTTTATTATCATAAGGATTAAGACCAATTAGGTCTGAATATCGTCTAAGCCAAGTTCCTTGCCTCTTGGCATAATTGCGTGTATTTTTCTTAATCAATTCAACCACCTCTTCTTTTGTTTGTTGTCCATTAAAATAAAAAAGCCACTCCTTATATCCAACGGTATTTTGCAACAACAAATTGTCTTGAATAGGTAAATTTATAATTTCATCAAAAAGACCCCCATTCATCATTTCATCTACTCTTGTATTTATTCGATTGTACAAATCCTTTCGATCCCAATTCACATAAAATCGATTTATCGCATACGGAATTTTTTCTTTGGGTTGTTTCCTCATTTCAGCCAACGTTTTTCCAGAAATACGAATTACTTCGAGGGCCCTCATAATTCTCATGGGATTATTGATATCCATATTTTTATAACTTTCAGCATCTTTGATTTTTAGCTCTTCAAGTAAATGGTTGATTCCCTTCTCCTTCCAATCTATTTGAAGCTGATCTCTTACTTCAGCGTTTTGGGGTGATGGATGCAATCCATCTATTAATGCATCAATGAACATGCCAGAGCCTCCTGTTACAATAACGTACTTGGCTCCGCCTTGAAATAAGCGATCAATCTTTTGGCGACCTAAATGCATAAAATCTGCGCTAGATACCGTATTTTCAAGAATAGAATGAGAATCAACAAAATAATGAGGAACTCCGTTCATTTCCCTCTGAGAAGGCTTTGCAGTTCCTTTGGATATTTCCTTGTAAAACTGACGAGAATCTGCCGATACGACAGAGCAATCAAGCTCTATGGCTAATTCAACAGCTAAAGAAGATTTACCTGAGGCTGTAGCCCCTTGTATGATGATTATTCTATTCATTAAGTTTCCAGGCCATGTATCGTGAATATATTGATTTTACATATTTTCTTGCCGGTCCACGATAAGCTCCATATTTTACAGGTGAATTTCTATAGTGTTCGGGAATAGATAAATTCTTAATCATTAACTCAACATTCTCATCCCAAACTAGCGGATTATATCCAAATTTTTCGGCGAGACGAACAGCATCGTCAATATGGCCTTTACCTGCATTGTATGAAGCCAATGTGAATTTGAGTCTTTGTTCTTTAGAGTCAATATGATTCCACTGACCATAAAGTTGATCTATGTACCGCATACCTGCATCAATTTGAACGGCAGGAGGCGAATCTGGATAAACATTAAATGAGGGACCTGTATTGGGCATGAATTGCATCATGCCATAAGCGCCACCGAAACCTCTCGCATTAGGATCATATCTAGACTCTTGGTATGCTATTGAAGCCAAAAACCTCCAGTCCCAATTTCTCTTCAGAGCAGAAGCCTTAAAAAGTTCATCGTATTTGGATAATTGAATATTAAGATTGGTAACACTATCCAATTCATCAATGAAGAAATTGGTTTCCTGTATATAGTCAAAGTATTTTTTCTGAAGCAGTTCATATCCCTCTGACTCCAAGAATTCATCTAAGAAATAATCTAGCCTTTCTTTTAAATCGATATCACTTTTCCTAAGACCGAAAGCGATGTTCTGCCTCACTGAAAGAAGAGTTGATATATCGATATTTGGATGACAAGCTTGCTCTATCCTTGCTGTATTTTCCATAGAAATAGTATAGTCAATCTCTCCTCTGGATACCATTTCAATTAAATCTTCCGTAACGGGATACCCCTCAACTGACTTGATATTTATCGATTCACCAATTTCGTCTTCAAGGTGCAAAATCCGCTTTACAAATGCACTCTTTTTGCGGATATATAGGTCCTTGTTCTTCAGTTGTGAAATATCACGAATAATACTATCCCCTGTGGACCGCTGTACTAACACCTCAAAAGAGTGATTGTAAGGTATAGAGAAGGCGTGCATTTTTTTATCCTCCATATGAATGGGCTTGTTGCAAGCAATGATATCTCCAAGGCCCTCATTCAAATACAGAACAAAATCGTCTGGATTTGCAATATCTACAACTTTTAAGTGAACACCTAAATGACGAGCGAAAGAATCCAAAATTTCATATTCAAATCCAAGGTATTTATCCTTGTACTCATAAAAGGATATCGCACCATTCTCAGTGAGTACCGTAAGGGTGTCCTTTTTCAAAATGGCTTCAAGGTCATTAATTCCCTGTACAGGCAATTTAGCTTGCTTTTTAACAGTTTCGTGACAAGCAAAGAATAAAAAAACGACGATAAAAGTAAAAAAGGCCTTATTCATTTATCTATTTAAAGATCAGTTCTATTAGGATTTACGGTGATCAAAGGTTATTGGTTTCAAATGTATTCATATTTGCCATTTTAATAAAAAAGCCGTTTATTTGAATGTAAAATAATGTATTATGGGAGGTGATCAAAACGAAATTTATTCAAAAGTAGTCAGGGCAGGTAAACGTACTTATTTTTTCGACATTAAAGCAACGAAAGGTAATGATCTCTACCTGACACTTACAGAAAGTAAAAGGACATGGAGTGAGGACGGCGAGGGCTCCTACCAAAAACATAAGATTTTTCTTTACAAAGAGGACTTTGAAAAATTCAAAGATGGACTTGATGATGTTCTCAACAAAATTGAAGAACTTAAAAACCAATAATTTTTTCACCCAACTATTATCTTTTAGAAAATAGAATTATATTTGCACTCGATTTGGGCGATTAACTCAGTTGGTTCAGAGTGCCTCCCTTACAAGGAGGAAGTCGGGGGTTCGAGTCCCTCATTGCCCACAAATTAAACCCACTCATAAGTGGGTTTTTTTGTTTTAATAAGGGATTCACTCATTGATTTATTATTCAAAATATGTACTTCATAGTGACAAGATTCGTATTTTTATCGTACAAAACGGAGTATGGATAAATGGAAAAAAAAGTGGGGAATACACTCTAATGTTCAAATCATTATCATCTTACTCGTTTTTGCGATAAATGGTTCATTTGCGTCATGGGTAGCACAACCCCTCACTTCACTTGTAGGTTTAACTCCAGAAGTAGTTTCTCCATACTTATATTGGCCGATACGAATCTTAATTATTTTCCCCGTTTATCAGTTGACCCTGCCAATCGTAGGTTTTTTATTTGGACAATTTAAATTCTTTTGGGATTTCGAAAAGAAATTTTTGAAACGAATGGGATTTGGATTTCTTTTTAACAAAAAAAAATGAGCTAAAATTAAAAATAATATAAAATGATTATGAATCTAATCATGTTATCACACCTAATCCTATCTGGATTTGTTGTTGGTCTTATCTTTTTTCAAACCGCCTTATCCGCCCCCATTATATTCAAGTACCTTTCAAAAGACCAATCTAGTATTTATATTCGGAAGATCTTCCCGAAGCTTTTTATGATTATCGCTATTACTGGTTTAATATGTTTCGCTTTGCAGTTATCTAATCGAATTATGAATCAAATGGGCTTGGCAGCCTCAATAATCACTTTCGTACTCCCATCAATTTGTTATTTCATGGTTCCGGCAACAAATGAAGCCACAGATTCGGGAAATAAAAAAAAGTTCAAACAACTTCATACTCTGAGTGTGATTTTTATTGTGGTCGTTTTCTTTAGTAACATGTTATGGTGCTTTCTATAATTTGGAATCGTTTAAACAAACATCTATTTGGTAAGTCCTAAATGGCGTTTATACCTGTAATATCTCTGCCCGTAATCAATTCATGAATCTCATTCGTTCCCTGATAGGTGATTAATGTTTCTAGATTAATCATATGACGCATAATCGGATAATCGCTTGTTATCCCCATTCCACCTAAAATTTGACGAGCTTCTTTAGCGATTTCCTGAGCCATTTTAACATTATTTCTTTTTGCCATCGATATTTGCTCGTACCGGGCTTTTCCATTATCCATAAGTACTCCTAGTTGATAATTCAAGCATTGTGCCTTCGTTATTTCAGTAATCATATCTGTGAGCTTTTTTTGAATCAATTGTTTACTCGCAATAGGTTGACCAAATTGAAGGCGCTCAAGAGAATAACTTAAAGCTGTTTCATAACACTCTAAAGCAATTCCAACACTTCCCCATGCCACTGCGTATCGACCAATATTCAAACAACGATATGCATCTTTTATGGAAGTACTTTCAGCAAGAATCTGATCCTTCGAGATAACCGAGTCACTAAATACAAGTTCTCCTGTCTTAGAAGCTCTAAAAGACCATTTTTCTTTAATTACAGTGGTTGTAAAGTTGGTGATGTTTTCCGTTTCAACAATAAGGCCCTGTACTTTTCCAGAGGGGTTTTTAGCCCAAACAATAGCAATATCGGCAGCAGTAGCATTTCCAATCCACATTTTACTTCCATTAATAACAATCTTATCACCCTCCTCTCGAAAATAAGTATGCATGGCAGATGGATTTGACCCGAAACTCGGCTCAGATAATCCAAATGACCCTAGGAATTCTCCGGTAGCCAATTTAGGGAGGTATTTTAATCGCTGTTTTTCTGATCCAAATTTGTAAATTGCATACATCACAAGTGAAGTTTGAATTGAGCTTACTACACGTATCGAGCTATCGCCTCTTTCAAGTTCTTGCATCATTAATCCAAATGAAATATAATCCGCATTAATTCCGCCATATTGTTCAGGCACAATGAGACCAAAAGCACCAATTTCTGCCAATTCCTTTATAAGTCCTGGTGGTGTTTCTTCCTTCTGAAAATGATCTTCAATTATAGGTTTTACAAATTTATTAACCCAATCTCTTGTTGAGTCTTGAATGAGCTTTTGCTCTTCCGTAAGATGAATATTTATATTAAAGTAATCTGAGTTCACAGCAAATTTTTATTCAAATTTACGTATTATGAGGTCCTGTAAAGCCAAATCTTGCTACCCATTTTTAGGTATTTTTAAGTTCAATCCTAAAACATCATAATCCCATAGAATTCTAGTCAAGAAAACACATCCTTCGAAAATGTTATCTTTAGAGAATGAGTTTTGATTTGTTAAATTACCTTTGGATTTGCGTCGCCGTAATTACTTTTTTGGTCTTAGTACTTTTCAAGATTAAGGCACCATACGGCAGACATTCCAGTCAGCAATGGGGCCCTATGATATCCAATAAATGGGGATGGTTCATTATGGAACTTCCTGCTCTTGTATTAATGCCATTGATTTCTCTCATGGGATCCTCAGAAAAGAATGAGGTCAGCTATTTCTTAATTGTTATTTGGGTGCTCCATTATGCCAACAGAACATTAATTTTTCCTTTCAAGCTCAAAACTGCAGACAAAAAAATGCCCCTAGTCATTGTAGGAAGTGCTGTCCTCTTTAATGGTGTTAACGGCTTCTTAAATGGCTATGTATTGGGATACATGCAGCCACAATTACTCGACCCCACTTCTTTTCATGTCTTGATTGGAGGAATGGTCTTTTTTACAGGAATGGGAATCAATAGGTGGGCCGACAGATCCTTGATCGCTTTAAGGGAAAAACAGCAGGGTTATCAAATTCCCAAAGGAGGTTTGTTTGAATATATATCATGTCCGAATCACTTTGGTGAAATCGTAGAATGGATTGGCTTTGCTCTGATTGCGTGGAACCTTCCAGCAGTAACTTTTGCAATATGGACCTTTTGCAACTTGAGTCCAAGATCATTGAACCACCATGAATGGTACCAAAATAATTTTGATAAATACCCAAAAAATCGAAAGGCCATATTACCCTATATTTTATGAAACAACATGTATTAATTACGGGAGCTACAGGAACTGTTGGCAAAGAAGTTCTTAAACAGCTCTACCAAAGAGAAGGATGTAAAATTTCTGTATTGTGTCGTGGTTCTTCAAAAAATAAAAGAATACTTCGCCCCTATCGCAATAACATTAATATAATTGATGTTGATCTTACCAAGCAAAAAGAATTACAAAAACTTAACTCAGCTTATGACATAGTCATTCATCTCGCTGCAGTGATTCCCCCCTTGGCAGACGAAAAACCATCATTAACAAATCAGGTAAACTTTTTGGGTACCAAACATTTAATCAATCGACTCGAACAAATCAGTCCCAATTGCTTTTTTATGTACAGTTCATCAATAGCCGTATATGGAGACCGATTGAATTCACCAAATATCTCGGTCACGGATCAGCTTCCTGAAAATGACGAAGATCCATATGCACAAAGCAAGTTGGATACAGAACCGATAATAAAAGCTTCAAAACTTGACTGGACAATATTTCGATTGACTGCAATTATGGGAGTCAAGAACCATAAAATGACAGGACTTATGTTTCATATGCCTCTAGAAACAAAAATGGAAATAGCTATGCCAGAGGACACCGCGAGAGCTTTTACTAATGGTATTGACAAAAAAGAT
>CAJWCX010000048.1 GCA_913031405.1 uncultured Flavobacteriales bacterium
CATCAGACTCGGAAAAAAGAATTCTTCTTTCGCTATGCCCTATGATGACATGAGAACAACCTAAGTCCTGTAATTGAACTGCACTAACCTCACCTGTAAATGCACCCTTGTCTTCAAAATAAAAATTCTGGGCTCCTATTGCCAATCGATTAATTTTCGAACCTAATAATTCAGAAAGGAAAATACTTGGAGAAAAAACAGCAACCTGAACATCATTGTCAGGAATCATTCGAGCCATTTGCTCATAAAGTTCAATAGCCTCACTTTTGAGAAGATTCATTTTCCAGTTCGCAGCAACTATTTTTTTGGCCATTATTTATCTTTATTAATTTCTTCCATTAAACGTTTGGAATCAAAAGGATTCCCTGTAGCTTCAAAAAATATCCTCTCTTCTCCTTCATACATATATAATATACCAGGAAACTGGTATTTATCCCAAAAAATAGGATTAAATTCTTCGATAGACAGCAATTGATAATCCAATTCTTCTCCAATAAATTCAAAGAACCCATCTATTTCCTCTCTCATACCATTGACGAAGGCATCCATAAAAAGAATCTTGACTTCAGGAAAATTCTTATTGGCTTTTTTCAACTGTATAATTTCTTTTCCTGCCTCCATACAATGTTCACAACTTGGATCAAAAAAACATAAAATTTTCTTTTTTTGAATTGAATTGTAAAGCCGAGTATTTTTAGTTTCCGCTTCAGCTTCAAAACCAGAAGCATTGGATGGAATAAGAAAAATAAACATGGATAGTATTGAAGCTAAAACCGTGATTATAATCGGGCTAAACTTCTTTTTGTCATCGCAATAATCCTTTAGAAAAGTGATTGGGATAAGAAGTAATCCAATAGTCAAAATGTTTTTAATTAAAGCCTGCAATGGCGTCATGGGTATTAATTCTCCAAAACAACCGCAGTTACTGGCATCTCCATTGATAGCCTGAACAGCCAAATGGATTGTAAAAACACTTAATAAACCTATGGTTGCCGGTATTATGAGCTTCCGCAAATAAAAAGGTAGTAGCAGAAGTATGGCAAGAGAAAACTCAAAACCAATTAATAACCTTGAAAGTATTCGTGCAGTATCATACTCAATACCTACAGCACCTAAATATTTTGTTTCAAATGCACCAATACCCAAAGTGGGAACAGGATATAGCTTTGCTAGCGCTGATAAAATGAAAAGAGCAGAAACTAAAATACGAATACCCCATATAATTTGATTTTTAGATTGATTTGTCATAGTTTTTTTTTCAAAAATAATTCAATAATCACGATGAACGACAAATTTAACAGTTCTTTAACCTTGGGAATCTAGGTGAATAAGGGCAAAAACTGCATAGTTGAGCATATCAAAATAATTACCCTCAGCACCTTCACTAGCTACTGTTTTCCCTTTATTGTCCTCTATTTTTTTGATTCTCAATATTTTTGTTAAAATTAAGTCGGTTAATGAGCTAACACGCATATCCCTCCACGCTTCGCCATAATCGTGGTTTTTACTCTCCATAAGTTCGAATGCCTCTTTAAAAACCTCATCATACCACTTTAATGCTGTATCACTCATAAGTTCTCCATCTTCAAAATCAAAATCATGTCTCAATTGAATGACAGCCATAACACAGTAGTTAACAATAGATGAAAAGGCATCTTCAAAACTCTCCCCTACTTTATTTTCGCCTGTAACTTGAATGGTTCTAATCCGGTTGGCTTTTATGAAAATTTGATCCGTCAGAGAGCTTGGTCTCAGTATTCTCCATGAGGTTCCATAATCAAAAGTCTTGTTTCTGAATATTTCTCTGCAAACATTGATTACTTTTGTGTATTGTTCTGTTGTTTTTTCCATTTTTAGAAATGTATATCGATCAAAAAATATATAAGGCCCAAAGTATAAATGTTAAAGGGAGTTTATTCCATTTTGACGAGCCAAAGATAATGGGAATTATTAATTTGAGCGAAGATTCATTTTATGAAAATAATGCGGAAACTCCTACCAAAGAAATCATTGATAAAATTGATGCTTTTATTAAAAACGGAGCGGACATAATTGACCTTGGAGGGGCTTCAACAAGACCGAATTCCAAACTCCCAAGTGTCAAGGTAGAAATGTCACGTATCATGCCAATACTTAAGTCTATTAGAGGAAAATTCCCTAAAACACTAATATCTGTTGATACGGTAAGATCAAAAGTAGCCGAAGAAGCTTTATTAAATGGAGCAGATATCATTAACGATGTCAGCGGTGGTTATTCGGACAAAAGAATCATGAACGTAGTTCAAAAATACAAATGTCCATACATACTGACGCACAATATCGAAAACAGTATTAATAGCCAAAAGCTAGAAAGCCAAAATACAATTAAAGAGGTGATTCGTTTTTTTTCAAAAAGAATTCAAGAACTTCAGAAAATTGGTGTCCATGATATCATTATTGATCCAGGTTTTGGTTTTTCTAAAACAATTCAGCAAGACTATGAATTGATTAAAAACTTCGAAATGTTACATCTATTAAATACTCCGATTTTAGTGGGTGTATCGAGAAAATCACTCATTTATAAGAACCTAGAATTAAAACCGGAAACATCTTTAAATGGTACTACTGCAATTCATTCATTCTTAATTTCAAGAAACGCCTCTTTATTCCGAGTTCATGATATAAAAGAAATGCAAGAGGTAAAAATGTTATGGAAGGCATCATTTTAATGGTATCTCGGTGTCCATTTTGAAACTTTTTTAATTACATTCGTAGATTATTACGTAAATTTAGGTCCTATGAGATTTATTTCCTTCTTTATTTCACTTTTAAGTGTATTATTGACTTTTGCTCAGGCCCCTACTGCAAACTTTTCCCTATCGGAAAGTCAATTATGTCAGGGAGACTGTATTACACTTACTAATAATTCTTCAGGTAACCCAATCAATTTCGAATGGACCTTTCAAAATGGAACTCCAGGAACTTATAACGGAGCAAATCCTGGACCGGTTTGTTTTAATACTCCAGGAACATTTGCTATTACTTTAAACGTATCAAATACTTTCGGTTCAAATCAAACGGCTCAAACCGTTAATGTGGGAGCAACTCCATCTGTTACTGCAAGTATTTCAGATACTCTGAATGGTGTATACGTTGAAATCCCGGATACAACCATAAATATGTATGAAGAGGCGTATTTATATGCTATAGGAACCCCTCCAGGGGGAAACATGATATGGTACCCAAGTGGAGTTCCTTCTGATAGTATAAATCCACTCCCCAATGATTCATTAATAGTTACTCCATTTTATGATACTTATTACGTAGCGGCATACACCACACCTGAGGGATGTACCTCTTATGATACCGTTTTTGTTGAAGTCATTTTTCAGCACCCAGATGATACCATTGGAGTGAGAGTTGCTCTTCCCAATTCCTTTTCCCCCAATGATGATGGTGAAAATGATGTTTTCAGAGTTTTATCAAATGTTGATGCTGATCAAAATTTCAGTAATGGTTTTTATGAAGGTGGCGCGATAGTGGAAATTGATTTTAGGATTTATGACCGTTATGGACAAATGGTATTTAGAACCACTGATCCACACGAAGGTTGGGATGGAATGTATAAGGCAAAGCCAGTTAATCCTGCCACATACTCTTACATATTAGAATATCGTCTCATCAATGGAGTTTCTGATTTATTAAAAGGAAACGTAACCTTATTTAGATAAACATTATGAAAAATCTTATCCTGTTTATATTTATTTTATCGGTAAGTCAATTAATAGCTCAGCAAGACAAGTCGGTGAGTATGTGGTCGCAATCTCCAATGATGTACAATTCAGGTGCCGTTGCGACAGGTGAAGAAGACATGACTTTCTTCACAAACTTCCGGTATCAATGGTTCACAATAGGTAATCAACCCATGCGAACGAATATTCTAAATGCCAGTTTTAAAATTCCTGATGGTTTTTTGGGTTCTAACAATTTTGGTATCGGCATCAATGCTGTCAATGATCAAACTGGAGATGTTGGTTTGATGACTACAGCCGTTTCTGTGCCTATTAACTATACAATTGCCTTAGACAGAAGAAACAAATTATCGGTAGGGATATCACCGGGTTTTTATCAGCAGGGGTACAATGCATCACTTCAAACTTGGGAAAATCAATGGACAGGTAATGGTTTCAATAGCGGTATAAGCTCGGAACCATCCTTAAACGATTCATATGCTACTATTGACATTAGTACTGGAGTATTTTTCCAGCATACATTAAGAAATAAGACCTCAATTTATGGAGGTGTTGGCTTGAACCACCTCACAAAACAAAAAGTTAACTTTTCGTTTGCGGGAGATCGTTTGTATATGCAGACCGTTATTCATGCCGGGGCGAATATCTTTACACGAAAAAGAGATCTGAGAATTCAGCCACAGCTTATGTATTTTAGAACGGGTCCGGGATCAAATCTAATAGGAGGTATTTCATTAGAACACATATTAAAAGAAGGATCAGCAATTACCAACATCAACAAAACGGTGACCGTTAATTACGGATTCTATTACAGGTACAGAGATGCCTTAGTCACTACTTTTGGTTTTAAATTTAAAGGCTTCCGAATGGGTGTTGCATTCGATGCTAATTTGTCCTATTTCAATCAGGCAACAAATAGTCTTGGTGGGTTTGAAATATATTTAAAGACCCTACATCTTTACAAGAAATCCAATAAAAGAGATAAAATCTTGTAATATCCAATTATTTATTATAAAGCCCTCCAGTGTGAACGAAGAGGACTTTTTTATGCATCAAACATTTTGACTGTACATATTGCTTTAAAGCATACATGACCTTGCCAGTATAAACGGGTTCAATTCGAAATGTATGAGAGTGGTTGAATTCTTCAACAAAATCAGTCAAAACAGCATCATGTTTTGCATATCCTCCAAAATGAAATTGGTCTAAAACAATAATTTTTGATTGATCAAACTTCAAATCAAATTCTTTGTGAAGCCATTTCATTTCTTTAATGGAATCATATCCTTTTAATACAGGAACCACGACCAAAGTGCTATTTGGATTCATTGCTGATAGGATTCCCATACTCGTAGTAGAGGTTCCTTGTGCTACGAATATAAAATCAAAATCATTGCTTGTTTCTTGAATGATTTCCATACAGCCCTCAACCCCCTCTTTATTAGCCCCCCCCTCCGGGATATTCCATATGCGATCTACATCCGACATAGATATTCCGTTGGTACGCTTATCGGTAAAATATTGTTGTCGGTTTATAAATCGCAAATCCATATTCAAATCATGACAACGCTTAAGAAGGGCGTTTGATGATTGATTCAATTCATCACCTCTAATATATGCTCGAGTTTGAATACCGAAGTCATACCCCAATGAAGCTGTTGCCAACAAATGATTTGAATAAGCTCCTCCATATGTTGATATTACATTACATTTGTTTTGTAGTGCACCGATAAGATTCCATTTTAATTTTCTCCACTTATTTCCGGAAACCTCTGGATGAATGAGATCGTCTCTTTTAACGAACAAATCAGTCGTATGGTGGTTATTAAACGTAAACGAACACAGTTGTGACCTAGAAATCTGGTCATTATATTTTCGTAAATTAAAGCTCATGGATGATGACTTTTCGATGTTTTCGAAAAAAAATAAATTGAATAAGCAGGACTATTACATCAGCCAAGATGGGTATATTGTATTTACTGAAAAGTATCATCTTAAAAGAGGTCATTGTTGTAAAAATCATTGTAAACACTGTCCTTACGGATATGAAGTGAAAATAGATAAATTCAAATGAATTCAGTTCGAACGGATTCCCTGATCTGGAAACCGTCCTGCAAACTTTGACAATATCTTTTTAATTTCATTAATGTCTTTATCGGAATCGCCTGTAGGTTCAAATAAACTATGAAAACCTCCTACTTTCTTCTTATAATCAACGTATGCTATGTAGATGGGAACTTTTGAGGCTTGAGCAATATAATAAAAACCCTTTTTCCAATTTGCATTGTACCTTCTGGTTCCTTCAGGGGTAAATACTAAATATAGGGTTTCTGATTGATCGAATAATTCTTTAGCTCTTTGTGTAAGGTTATTTCGTTGTGATCGATCTACTGGAATACCTCCCATCCATTTGAATAAATACCCTAAAGGAAAAACAAAAAGTTCTTTTTTGATAAGATACTTGGCCTTAACTCCATAAGAAATAAATGCCATTTTCCCCAAAACAAAGTCCCAATTTGAGGTATGAGGTCCCATAACAATAACACATTTTGAAACTCCTAAAGGGGTGTGCTTATCAATTTTCCAACCAAAAACCCAGAACAAAAAACGAACAATCAATCTCATGTTCAAAAGTAAACAAATCAAATTAGTTTTATATTTATCTTATGGTTAAAAATATTGGTAATACCATCTTATTATTTTTCTTTTTTATCGTGGTCATTCTTATATTACAAATTACCAGCAAACGAACAAAAGCCATTGATCTCACAACAGAAATACCAAAATCAACAGCAGTAGTAATTCGTTTGAATCAAAACTCATTTGCAAAAAAAGTCCTTTTATCTATTCTGTATAATCCAGACAAAAATAATTCACTCACGCAGCTCTACAAAAAACTGATAAATACTGGAGATCGACCACCTGATTTATATGATGAATCCCTTGAAACGTTTTTGTCACACATAGACCCGCAACAACCTCTCGAGATTATTAGTTTAAATGAAAATGAAGAAGATCTTGTTTTTTTGAGACAGCATAATAATACGCCACTATCGGAAGAACGCTTATACTATGTAAATAGTTATCTCTACTTGCAACTGAATCATCTCGATTGGAACAAAGAGGTTATAAAGATGCTTCTTAGAGAACATATAAAAGTTAAAATTCCAAAGTCACCCATTCGGGATATTCAATTTTATCAATTAAATAATGAAAGTTTAAGTCTCGCTGGAAATATAAACACAAGTAATCAAGGGATTTCAATAAACCTACCAAATAGAAACCCCGAAAAAACAAGAAGCAAACTTAAACCAGATGGCCTCCACATATCGATCTCAAACCGAGATAGGTTTTTAAGCTTTTTAAAGGATAGAAAATCAAATAATAATATCAAAAGTTTATCTGTCAATTATTTCGGGTTAAACACCTATGATTCACCTCTCCTTTTTCCTAATGCAGACCTCCTTTTTGAGTTTGAAAATGAAATAACTACTAATGATTTTATCAATTATTTTAGCTCTGAATTTTTTACAAACCCAGAACTAGTTTATATTGCGGACTCCATAAATGAGGAGGCTGGAACTTTAAATATCGATGATATCGCTTTTAAGTATAAAAAAATACAACCGAATCAGATTTATATAGGGTCGACAATAACAACGCTAAAAATTGAAAAAACAAATAAACCAATAGAACTCATTGGTGATTTGTCTATAGTGTTTAATTTCGACGAAAACACATGGAAAGGTCGTTTAG
>CAJWCX010000049.1 GCA_913031405.1 uncultured Flavobacteriales bacterium
TGCTTCTGGCATATACTTGATACACGTTCAGGTTCCTGGAATTGGTGAGCGGGTTCTTAAGGCTTTTATATCAATGAGAATGGTCGACCTTCAAGGAATATAGTATATTCGGTATACTTATTGATTTAGTAAAAACTTAACATAAAACAAAAACAATGAGATTACTATTATTTTTATTTGTTCTGAGCATTACAATCAGCATCAAATCACAAGAATTTAGTTTGCCCGTATTGAGATTTGAATATGATCAATATGAACAAGGAATTGATGAAAAAACCATGAGAATACATCACTCCAAGCACCATCAAGGTTATGTAAATAAATTAAATAAAGCAGTTCGCGTAGAAGGATTACAGAATATACCTTTAATTGATCTTCTTTTGAAAGCGAGCGAAATGCCCGGTTCTGTTCGTAACAATTCAGGAGGACATTACAATCACACACTTTTTTGGGAAGTACTAACCCCAACATTATCGGATGTTACTCCGGGTAAGATTTCTGTGGAGCTTTCAAAACAAATTGAGAACGATTTTGAAAGCTTTGAGGTGCTCCGATCCGAACTCACCAATGCCGCTGCCAAACGATTTGGATCGGGTTGGGCTTGGCTCGTTGTGATGCCAGATAAAACGTTAAAAGTGACGAGTACTCCAAATCAAGATAATCCTATTATGGATGTTTCCGAAGTAAGGGGGATACCTATATTAGGGATTGATGTTTGGGAGCATGCTTACTATTTGAGATATCAGAACAAGCGAGGAGACTATTTAAGTGCGATTTGGTCTTTATTAGATTGGGGTTTGATCTCTGAAAAGTATAAAGATGCTCTGAAGGATCCTTTATTGAAAAGAATCTAATAGATTAAAAATAAGGTTAAGAGATATAACTGATGCAATTTAAACTCACAAAAGAATTTATAGAGCGCCTGAGTGATAAAGTCAATCAAAAGGACGATAAGTGGATTTTGGAACACGTTTTCGAGTTGCACCACGCGGACATTGCCGATGTATTAGACGAGCTCTCTGCGGAGGAGGCTAAATATGTATATTATTTAGGTGATGAGGAGGTTCAGGCTGACATTCTGATGGATTTGCAGGATGAAAACAGAGATGTTCTCATTGATTCGCTGAGCACCAAAGAAATTGCTGACCAGATAGAAAACCTGGACTCAGATGATGCGGCAGATATTTTAGGAGACTTTCCTGAAGAGAAAATTCAAGAGGTCATTTCTCAGATGGATGATGATGAGGCGGCTGAGGACATTGTTGACCTTCTAAATTATGATGAAGATACCGCCGGAGGATTAATGCAGAAAGAATTTTGTGTTGTTCAATTAGACTGGCCCGTAAATCGGGCTATTATGCAGCTCAGAAAACAGGCTGAAGATGTCGAGAAGGTGTTTAATATCTTTGTAGTTGATAATGCTGAGCATCTATTGGGAGTTCTTTCATTAAAACGATTACTCATTGCAAATTCATCCACAAAAATTGCTGAGCTTTATAATTCGAAGAACATCATTTCTGTTAAAGCTTCAGATTCTTCTGAACAAGTATTTAATGTTATGGAGAAATATGATTTGGTATCCGTTCCTGTTGTTGATTATCAGAACAAACTTGTCGGTCGAATTACCATTGATGATGTTGTTGAACAACTTAAGGAAGAGGCAGATAAGGATTTTCAGCTTGCAACGGGTATTTCCGAGCCCATTCAGTCTGGGGCTAGTATTTGGAAAGTTTCTAAAGCACGCTTGCCCTGGTTGATTATTGGACTTGCTGGCGGAATTCTTGGTGCGAAAGTAATTTCTGGTTTTGAATTAAGTATTTTCGAACATCCGGAACTTGCTTTTTTTATCCCGCTTATTACGGCGATGGGAGGAAATGTTGGTGTTCAGTCTTCTGCAATTGTAGTTCAATCTCTGGCCCGTGGAGACCAAAATATTTCTGGAATGATGTCTAAAATTTGGAAGGAAACTTTGGTCGGTATGGTGAATGGCATTCTTTTGTCCTTGATCATTTTGGCAATTGCCACGGTGTTTGGTGGTTTTAACTTGGGACTTGTTGTGAGTGTCTCTCTTTTCACGGTAATTTTGGTTGCAGCTGTTTTCGGCACCTTGATACCCTTAGTTTTGGATAAATATGAAATTGATCCTGCTCTGGCGACAGGACCTTTTATAACCACCTTAAATGATGTGGTGGGCTTATTTATCTATTTTTCTATTGGTTTGTTTATTTTTAGCTTAATGGGCTAATTCAAAGTTTCTGAATTTCTTAGTATTTTTTTATATTCGCGTCCCAAATTATTGGAGAGGTGTCCGAGTGGTTGAAGGAGCACGCCTGGAAAGTGTGTATACGCCGAAAGCGTATCGAGGGTTCGAATCCCTCTCTCTCCGCAAAAAAATGAGACGACGTCAGAAGGAGCTGGTTATATATTGCCCGTTTTATCTGATTTCCAAGTAGATTCTCATTATCCATTGTCAAAATAATTGTGTAAAAGCAAAAAAATATTATTTTTGACACTTATTAAATCAACATAGAGTTTCAATTTATTAATTATGAAAAATATGATCAAATCTTTAGCCTTTTTATTGGTATTGTCCTTAGGATGCACACTTAACCTTTCTGCACAGACTGATGGAGATAATGAACAATCCGATACCAATGTTGTCGAAATGTCGGCAGATCAAACGGTAGCCGAAGCAGCAAATGAGGGCGCTTTGGAAACAAAAGATGGCGATGACGCCGAAGAAAAAGAATTAGGCTTTTCTCAAAAGCTAAAGCAAAAGTTCATACAGGGTGATCCATTATGGATGACTCCAGTATTACTTTGTTTAATTATAGGTATGGCCCTTTCTATAGAGCGTGTGGTTTACCTAAATCTATCTACTATTGACACTAACAAGTTTAAGCAGAGTATAGAAGATGCGCTTAAATCTGGCGGAGTAGAAGCAGCAAAAGAGGTTGCGCGTAATACAAGGGGACCAATAGCTTCTATATATTATCAGGGTTTATCAAGAGCAGATGAGGGCGTTGACGTAGTAGAAAAAGCCATCATATCTTATGGAGGAGTTCAAAACGGACTTTTAGAAAAGGGAATGACTTGGTTGCAATTATTTATAGCACTTTCTCCAATGCTTGGGTTCTTAGGAACTGTTATTGGTATGATTCAAGCCTTTGAGCAAATTGTTAAGGATGGACAGGTATCACCAATTACTGTTGCTGGTGGTATTCAGGTATCTCTTTTAACAACTGTTTTTGGTTTGATTTCGGCCATTATACTTCAGATTTTTTACAATTACATCACTAGTAAAGTAGATAGTGTAGTGAATGAAATGGAAGAAGCTTCTATTTCATTGATAGATATGATGCTTGCGAATAAAGTTGTAAAATAAAACACAAAGATTTTTATGAAAGATCAATTAACACAACAAATACTGAACATCTCCAAAGTCGTATTGGCTTCAGCAGGGGTTGCTCTTTGCGTTTGGCTTATTGCGGGTGGGTATCCCGAGTCTGACGATAAGATTTCGGAAATCGACGCATTCGTTAATGGCGATTCTGGACATTTTTTCGCAATTGATTATGTGATTTATGTCATTGGTTTGGCACTGATTGCTGTCATAGGATTTTTCATTTACCAATTGGTTATTCGTCCTAAAAGGACAGCTCTTTCAATACTTGGCTTACTCATAAGTGCACTTGTATTTATCGTTTTGTTTTACTCGGGCTCAACAGATACAATCGCAGACCTACAGGTGAAACCAGAACAGGTTGGACCAAGCACGATTGCCTTGACGACTGCGGGTATTTATACCATTGGCATCTGTTTATCTTTAGGTATTTTAGCCATTGTTTTAGGGCCGTTTATGGGTCGATATAGAAAATAAACCCTATGGCGAAAAGAGATATTCCAGAAATTAATGCAGGGTCCATGGCGGATATCGCCTTTCTTCTGTTGCTGTTTTTCCTCGTAACAACAACAATGGATAAAGATATGGCGTATATTCGAAAAATACCTCAAAAACTTGATGTTCCACCACCTGATGATATAGAGATTCAGGCAAGGAACGTTTTAAAAATAGAGGCCAACAGTCAAAATCAAATCAAGGTAAGAAACACTTATCCAGACCCAAGTGAGATATCAGAATCTATTCTTGAGTTTTACCGAACCAGCGAAAAAGTCAATCATCCAGAACTCAACTTCCCTTTATATTCTACAGCAGATTTGGCATTATGTGAAAGAGAGAAAAGAAAGCTAAATGAGCAAATTGATGGTTTTGATGCTGTTGGTGATGATGAGATGGTAGTGTTTCTACAATCTGCAATTAAACAATGGGAAGATAAAGAAAAGGCTTTGAAACTGCTTGAACGTGTTACCGGTCTCACAGAACTTCGTGAAATAGACAAGCAAGCACACATCAAAATTGTTGTTCAAAAAGCGACTACATATTCCATTTACACACAAATTCACAATGAAATAGAAGAAGCGGTAAACATTCTCAGAAATGATAAATGTAAAGAGCTTTTTGGTGAGAAATATACTGTAATGAATTTTAGATACAATCAGAATCCGGATGAGAACCAAGAGGATAAAGACAAATTGGATCTAATTAAGATTTTGTATCCTGGAAAAATTATAGAAGTAGAACCTAAAAACTAATACGATGTCTAAGTTTAAAAAAGTAGATGAACGGTCGGCACCAGCAATGAATACAGCTTCATTACCTGACATTGTATTCATGCTTCTTTTCTTTTTTATGGTGGCAACTACAACGAAAGAAACAGATCCAACGGTGAAGTATACGGCACCTAGTGGATCTGAAACTGAAGACTTGACCCCGTATAAACAGCGATCTGAAATAGATTTCCTTTACTTAGGAAGACCAAGAAATCCAAGCAGGGCAAGTGCTTTTGAATATGGTTTTGCTTTGTCATTAGATAACGTTGTTAGAGCTAAGGCAGATGGTTTGTATACAACAAACAAGGTTGGTGAGTGGAAACAGAACAAGTTTGATTCAAAACCAGCTAGAATGAAAAAACCTATTGATGGTGTAATCACTTGCATCAAGGCTGATCAGGAGGCTCCTGCAGGTTTGATTTTTGAAATCAGGAAACAACTGCAGGAAGTGGATGCCTTGAAAATTGCCTATTCTGTTAAGGATTTGGGGGTAAATAATTAGTCCATTCTTTAATTGATGGAGCTGATTTCGTCAGAAAATATTTCTGAAAATCTTATTGAATTACTCGAAGGAATAGAGCTTGGCACCAATGGTGCCCGGTATATCCACATGGATACGCGGGATCGAATAAAAGATGCAGACCATCCTATTTCTTATTCATTGGTTCGAAATCAACAACTAATTGCCAACATTACATTTTGTCGGCGCAAGGTGGGTTATTATCTAAGATACTTTGCTTTTTCACGGACCTTTCAAAATAAATCGGCTAAAAAACCGAAAATAAAATCAAAACCATCTCCCTTTGAAAATAAGATTGAGGAGGTATTTGAGAAGTTGAAAATGTTACAACCTAGTCTTCCGATGTATGCATATATAGAGTATGAAAATGATCGTAGTCGTTTATTTTCGGAACGATTTGGTTTCTCCCCATATACAGATATTGTCTCTAGAACATATAGCCGTTTTAATCCAAAAAAAAATCCAAAAGCAGCGTTTTTTGACGATTGGAATGCACTTAGAGCTCAAGTTGCGACTGAGTACTCTAATAATGAATTTTATCACACGTTTCATATTCATAAGGGTCCCTATGTGATTCTTAAAAATAATGAGGGACAGATCACTTCTTTTGCCAAGTTCACAAAGGTTCATTGGAAAATAAAAAGACTCCCTGGTCGCTTTGGAGGTCTCTTTGTGAAAGTCATTCCATATATCCCAGTACTAAATAAATTGCTTCGTCCAGACGATCATTACTTTCTTGTTCCAGATATCGTATTTACTCGAAAAAAGTCCCCAAAAGAAGTTGAATCCCTATTTGATAGTGCATTAAGTTTATACAATGTATCTTCTTTGATTTGGTTTGTAGATCCCAATCAGGATTTGTATCGAAAGACTAAAAATAAAATGAGGTGGGGAGTTTTAGACAAAATAATTGGTGAGAAAAAAGTGGCCCTAGTTTGTAGAAATAAATCCTCTTCTTATGAGGCAAATCGACCTGTTTTTGTGAGTGCTTTTGATATCATTTAAGACTCCTTAAGTCTTTTAAACGGGGATAAGAATTCTTGACAATAAAGCTTAACATGCGCTTCTTTTCCCTCTGTTTCAAAAACGATTTTTTTGCATTTAGGTAAACTTTCAGAGATTCGACTCACGAACCCTCGCAATCCCTTTTTAAAAATCTCATTAATATCCAAAACCATAAAAAAACGAAGCTCGCCGATATTAAATCCATTTTGGTAGTACAATTCGCACAACCTTTTGGGAGTTCCTATGATCAGTTCTGTTCCAAAGTAAAGGTCGTTACGTTGTTTGATACGTTGCCCCTTCTCTATAATCAGGTCTGATGTCAAATCATGTTTTTTGCATTCACCTTGGATATAGGCTTCAAAATCTCTTGCAGCTTGATCATGGCTAAACAAAACAAGCCCTCTAGGCGAACCCTCTTGTGGCTCAGGAATTTCAGTCAAAATAAGTTGTTGAATAAGCTCAAAATAATCTTGGGGGTTTGCCTTAACAACCAAAGAACTTCCGGAACCAAAGACTTTTTTTATTTCTTTTTCTACTTCTCCCCTCTCCACTACTTAAGTTTTTCGTTATCAATATGTCTGGTCTTATCCCGGCTTGTTTTTTTATCCATATTTTTTCTAAAAGCCTCCTCTAGATCAATACCCGTTTGATTGGCAAGACAGATTAAAACAAAAAGAATATCTGCCATTTCATCACCCAAGTCCAAATTGGCATCAGAGGGTTTTTCACTTTGCTCACCATATCGCCGAGACATGATTCTGGCTAATTCCCCTACTTCTTCCATTAATACAGCGGTATTCGTGAGTTCATTGAAATAACGCACGCCATATTTTTTAATCCAATCATCAACAATTTGTTGAGCTTTTGAGAGTTCCATATGATTACTTTGTGTTTTTTACGAAGTTAGAAATAATGTGTTGACCATTTTCATTCTTCCCTTTCGGTTTTTTTTATGACATTTGTTTTAATTGAATTCATGAATGAAAAAAATTACCAATTATATCAATGGTGCAATGCTTCAGCCACAATCAGGAGTATATTTTGAGAACATCAATCCTGCCAAAGGAGAACCGTATGCTCTGATCCCTGATTCGGACGAATCTGATGTCAGCATGGCCGTAAAGGCAGCACAAAAAGCCTTTCCTTCCTGGTCTGGTCTTTCACTTGAAGAAAGGAGCAAGTACCTTATCCGTTTGTCAGAAGGTATAGAAAAACGAATGGATGAATTTG
>CAJWCX010000050.1 GCA_913031405.1 uncultured Flavobacteriales bacterium
TTTTCTTCGTTGGTGATACCTTGAGGTATGTCGCCGACTCCTTTAATGTCGCCGAAAATGCGGTAGTTGAGGACCTATTAAAAAAACTACCAGGAATTAAGGTAGAAGAGGATGGCTCTATAACCTCTCAAGGGCAGAACATTGACCAAGTGTTGGTGGATGGTGACGAATTTTTTGGTTCTGACCCAACAATCGCCACAAGAAATTTAGGGGCAAAAGGAATAGAAAGTGTTGACGTTTACGAAAAAGATAGGGAGGGCGCATCTATTGGAGACGATGACAAAATACAAGTAATGGACCTAAGGTTAAAGGATGATGCCAAAAAAGGCTATTTTGGTAAAATAACTGGCGCCTCTGATTTTGCTTTATTTGAGGAAAATGGATTTTACGAAGGAGAATTCCTTTACAACAATTTCAACAAGAAACGTAAAATTTCAGTATTCGCCTTGACTTCAAATACACCAAAATCGAATATTGGTTTTGGAGACGCTTCAAAGTTTGGACTTGACAATGAAAAAAGTGGCGAATGGTGGAACCAAGGCAACAACTCGAACACAAGTGGTATACCTAGAACACTCAAAACAGGAATTTACTATTCCGACAAAATTGGAAAAACTGGTAAAATCAATTTCAATTATTCCTATTACGAAAGCCAATTGGATGCGGTTTCAAGAAGCCAATCGAGCTACTTCTTACAAGACACCAGTTATCGCACCGTAGATTCTTTAGATCTCTATCAAAAAACCCAATCGCATCGAGTTAATATCTCTTATAAAACAAACATTGATTCTCTTACTAGAATTGAGATTAATCCGAGCTTCAGGTTTGATGAAGCAACTGATAGCTCAAGCACCAGAAATACTTTTTTCGGTCAAAACAATGATCGATCCTTAAAGACTAATATTTTTAATTCAAATGACTCGAAAGGTATATCTTCAGAATCAGAATTTAGAATAATAAGGAAATTTCAAAAGCCTAAAAGGGAACTCAAGGCAGAGTATTACGTTTCTACAGCGGATAATCAAACTGCTAGCAGCCTAGAAAACACCTCGAATTATTACCTACCTGTTGAAAGTGATTCCATCATAGAGCAAGACAAAACGAATGAAAACGCTTCTTTGAATCAATCAGGAATTCTTACCTACTCTGAACCTTTCGGTAAGTACATGACTCTTCAATTGGAGTATCTCTATCAAAACAATAGATCTACTCAAGAAATATTTGCCAAAGATCGTCTGAATAATGATGTTTTGATTGAAGATCTTTCTAATAACTTCGACAACGTAAGGGTACAAAATAGAGGAACAGCAGTATTGACCTATAAAAATTTCAAGCATACTTTTCAAGGGGGTTTAGGTTACAGAAATATTATGATTGATAATCGGAATTTGATTTCTGACATTACCATCAACCAAAATATAAGTAACCTCTTACCGCAATTTAGGTATCAATATAAACCAGCACGAGGCACTAGATTGAATATAAAGTACAATACGCGATCAGCTCAACCCTCCATCAACGACCTCCAACCTGTTCAGGACAACTCGAATCCAAACGCCATTCAGATTGGAAATCCAGACCTTCAACCCAATTATGTACATTCTATGAATATAAGTTTTAATTCATGGAAAGCGCTTACTGGTCGATTTATATGGACAGGTCTAAGAGCAACATACACTGACAATGCATTTGCCAATTCAACAACCTATGATAATTATGGAAGAACGATTTCTCAAACCAGAAATGTTGATGGAAACATTACTTCCTCATTATTTGCCGGAGCGGGCTTCCCTGTTTTAAACAGAAAACTTGAGTTTGAACCAAACTTCAATGCCTCGTACGTTAAGTATACCAATTTCATTAATAACCAAGAAAACATTACTGAGAATACCTCCGTAGCTGGGGGATTGGAAATTCAATTCAATTTTGACTCGTTGGAATTTAGCATTGAAAACAATTATTCTTATGTGAATCCAGTTTCTTCATTATCTCAGTTTTCGAATCAACCATACAGTACTCAGAGATATTCGGCGTCAATTGAATGGAGAATTATGGGAGGGTTCTTATTTAAAGCAAAAGGAAATTATACCATCAATCAAGGACGTTCCGATGGATTTGATAGGAACATTTTTGTCATCAATGCAGAATTGAGAAAATCATTTCTTAAAACCGAAAACCTTATCCTTGCCATAGAGGCAAACGATATCTTAAACCAAAACATTAATTTGATGCGTGAAATTAACGCAAATGTTATTACGGATAACTTTACCACCATTGTATCTAGGTACTTTTTACTCAGACTAACCTATAAGTTTAACAACAATAAAACGAAGGAAAATGACTACAAAAGGTGGGGTAAATAAGGCCATCATTACTTTAATATTCTTATTCTCGATTTCGTTTGGATTCGGTCAGTATATTAAAAATGGAAAAATTACATTCGAACGCAAAACTAATCTCATGAAAAGATTTGAGGGTATTGACCGGATTCGAAAAATGATTACTGAAGAAAATAAGATTAAAATTGATAAGTTCGAGCTTCTTTTCGATGAATCTGCATCAGTATTCCGACCGATTCGTGATGTTTCAGAAGGCAAAATGGGTTGGATGACGACTAAAAACACTTATTACCAAAACTTTACAGATGAATCGCAGTTTACCATCTTGGCGCTTTTCGGCCAAAATGTTTACATCAAAGATTCATTACCTGAACGACAATGGAAAATCACAGACAGTAAGCGCAATATTGGGGGTTATAAATGTCGGAAAGCCATGTATGAAAAGAATGATAGTACAAGGATTTATGCGTGGTATACTCCAGAGCTAACCATAAATACAGGACCGGAAGGCTATTGTGGTCTTCCCGGAACAATTCTTGGACTTGCAACAGAAGATGGGGGCATTGTTTATTTCGCAAAAAAAATAGAGCTAATGGATCCAAAAAAAGAAGATCTTGTTCCTGAATCGACTAAAAAACAAGTATTTACTTTAAAGGAATTGAAGATTAAAATTGAAAAAGATTATGGAAACACCCCATGGGGTAAAGGAATGTTTGAGGACCTCTTTCGTTGGCTGTAGTAATTTAAGGCTGAACTATGTCAAAGTAAATCTTTAAATTTGTTTCCTTCTATTAGCTGAAAAAATATGTGGCAAGGTATTGCAAACCTTATTCTTCGAAATCGATTTCTCATTTTAGGTATAATTACCCTGATTACTGTCGCTTTTGGATACTCAGCTATAACAAAACTCAAGCTCGATAACAAGTATGGTATTGTTTTACCTAAAGACTCTCCGACCACAACCAATTTCAACACCTTCAAAGAGCGGTTTGGTGAGGATGGAAATGTCCTTGTAATTGCGATACAGACGGACTCATTATATACCGAATCTAGATTAAAAAAATGGAAACAACTCGGTGACTCCATATTGAAAATAAAAGGTGTGGAATCAGTTTTATCTGAAGCTGCTCCCACCCTACATTTATTAAAAAACGATAAAGAAAAAAAGGAATTCGTTTTAGATGTTGCTTTTTCAGATACCACCTTTTCAGATAAAAGTGTCGAGCAAATCAAAGAGGAAGTTAGAGGGAATCCGTTTTTTAAAGGCTTGCTTTTCAGTGATAAGGGCGATGTCTCTGTGATGATGATTGGCATTGACGAGGAGTATCTTGCAGATCAGAAGAAGTCTAAATTGGTTCTTGACATCGAGGAACTGGCAGTTAAATATGAGAGATCCTTGGGTAAAATGCACTTTGCAGGCCTCCCCCATCTGCGTGTCGTTATAGCCACCAGAATTCAGAATGAAATGTTTCTATTCATTGCCGCATCAATGCTTGTAACTGGAATCTTACTGTACCTCTTTTTTAGATCTTTCAGAGTTGTTGCAATCTGCCTGACTGTGGTGACTATCGCCGTAATTTGGGCAATGGGAACCATTGGTGCCATGGGATTCAACTTGTCAATTCTTATGGCTCTCATCCCTCCTCTGATGATTGTTATTGGAATTCCAAATTGTGTGTTTCTCATGACCAAATTTCACCAGGAAGTGAAAGAACATGGAAACAAAGTAAAAGCCCTTTCACGAGTCATTAAAAAAATTGGTACGGCCACCTTTCTAACCAACCTATCCACTGCCCTCGGATTTATGACGTTCGCCTTTACCAATTCGGAAAAGCTTATGGAATTTGGTATTGCTGCATCCACGAACATCATGCTTGTCTTTATCATATCCATTTGTATCCTTCCAATTTTTGTTTCGTTTTCAAAAAGACCGAAAACAAGACATCTTAAGCATCTCGATAGAAAAATTGCTACCGGTATGCTCAATTTCATTGTCCAAAATACAGGGAAAAGAAGAACTTTAATATATCTAAGCACGGCAGGACTTATTGTTGTTAGCATCATTGGACTCACCAAAATGGAAGCAACAGGAAATTTAACCGGTGACTTACCGAAAGATGATCCCATCAGTGTTGATGTCAAGTTTTTAGAAAAACATTTCGGTGGCTCAATTCCTTTTGAAATGATGATTGAATACAATGATAAAGACCTGTTCAATTTCAAAAACATAAATTCAAAAAAATTGAACAATACCTTTGATAAATTAGCCCGAATTGAAAAGGTACAAGAGACATTAAAAGAGGACCAATTGTTTTCTAAAAGTATTTCTATAGTGAACTTTATTAAAGCCCTAAACATGGCTTATTATTCTAACGATTCAACCAAATATAAACTCAGAATAAAGCAGTATGGAATGGCGAAAGCCACTTCCGCTAATCGACAAAAAGAATATATTCAGAAGCTTTTTAAAGGAGATGTTTTGAATGGGGGATTCTCTATTAAAGAGGTTTTGGATACCAATAGCAGAACCATCCGAGTACGATGTCAAATGAAAGATTTGGGCTCGTATGACGTGGCTCAAAAGGTAAACTCTTTGAAGAAAAAAATTGGGATGATATTAAATCCTGACTCTGTTTACATTGAATCGTGTTACAATCAAATTGCTTCGAACCAAAATTATTTAGATTCCATTTTCAAGCGAACACCGAACATCAAAGCGAGTGTAATTGAAAATTTATCAAAAGGTGATTTGGAAACAAAAAACTTACTTTATGAAGACAGAGCTGAACTACTTAAAAAGATGAATGCTGCTGGCTTCTACCCTATTTTAAGAAATGCTATTGATAAAGAATACTTTACAGTAACCTTTACTGGCACATCTGTTGTTGCCTCAGAAGGAACAAAATACCTCGTAAAAAATCTTATAACGAGCCTCATATTTGCAGTAATTTCTATTGGAATTTTAATGGCTATTTTATTCAGGTCTTGGCGTATGGTTGTGATTTCGATGATTCCAAACATTATTCCTCTTCTCTTCACCGGCGGAATTATGGGCTGGTTTGGAATTCCGTTAAAGCCATCGACTCTCTTAGTCTTCAGTATAGCATTTGGAATATCGGTTGATGATACGATCCATTATTTAGCCAAATACAGACAGGAACTTAAAAACAATCAATGGGATTTAAAAACTTGTATTAACAATGCTACAAGAGAAGCAGGGCTTGGAATGTTTTATACTTCTATTGTTCTTTTTTCAGGTTTTTCGGTGTTTATGTTTTCACAATTTGGAGGAACTCAAGCGCTCGGGTTGCTTGTTTCGATAACCTTATTGGTAGCTATGCTTACGAATCTTATGGTGCTCCCTTCTCTTTTGCTTTCACTTGATAAATTTATCACTACAAGGTCGTTCAAAGAACCATACTTTGAAGCTTATGATGAGGATGAAGATGCCGAGAATGATTGGGGTGATTTATCCATAGAGGATGATACAGAGGATAAAAATAATGAAACAACACAATAATGAAAGGAATTATACTTGCCGGGGGCTCAGGAACTAGACTTCACCCCCTGACTTTGGCCGTCAGTAAACAACTCATGCCTGTCTTTGATAAGCCGATGATTTACTACCCATTATCAACTCTAATAAAAGCAGGAATTAATGAAATATTAATTATATCAACACCTCATGACTTGCCAAACTTCAAGAAACTTCTTGGAGATGGTAAAAAGTTGGGATGTCAGTTTGAATACGCCGTTCAAGAAGTTCCTAACGGATTGGCACAAGCTTTTGTTATTGGTGAAAAATTTATTGGAAATGCTAAAGTGGCTTTAATTTTGGGAGACAATATTTTTCACGGAGGAGGATTAGACCAAATGTTAACTCAACATAATGACCCGGATGGCGGAGTTATATTTGCCTACCAAGTAAAAGACCCCGAAAGATATGGAGTCGTGGAATTCGATCAAAAAATGAACGCATTATCGATCGAAGAAAAACCCACAAAACCAAAATCAAATTTTGCCGTTCCTGGACTTTATTTTTATGATAATTCCGTCATTCAAATCGCAAAATCAATAGCTCCTTCAGCCAGAGGCGAATACGAAATTAGTGATGTCAACGCGGCTTATCTAAAAAAAGGAAATCTAAAAGTAGGTGTATTGGATAAAGGCACAGCATGGCTTGATACAGGTACATTTACATCTTTAATGCAGGCGTCTCAATTCGTTCAAGTTGTTCAGGAAAGGCAAGGATTTAAGGTTGGATGCATTGAGGAAGCTGCATACAAAACCGGATTTATCAATAAACAGCAACTTTTGGACCTTGCGGAACCATTTATTAAAAGTGGATACGGTTCTTATTTAATTGAATTGACCAAAAACTAATGAATAAGATATCAAATTACATTTCATTTATTGAACGTGAGATTGAAGCACTTCACCTTCCAAAGGCACCTGAAAATCTTTATGATCCGCTAAGATATTTTCTTCAATTAGAAGGAAAAAAGATTAGGCCCATATTAACACTTTTGTCTAGCGAACTTTTTGGAGAAAAAAAAGAAAATGTAAAACATGCAGCTTTAGCCATAGAGCTATTTCACAATTTCACACTTATTCATGACGATATTATGGATAGGGCACCCTTAAGAAGAGGTCAACCCACCGTTCATCACAAATGGGATGACAATGTTGCAATACTTTCTGGCGACGTAATGTTAGTAAAAGCCTATCAGCATTTATCTGAAACAAATTCAGATGTGCTTCCTGAAGTGATTAAACTGTTCAATAAAACAGCCATTGAGGTCTGCGAAGGACAACAAATGGATATG
The DNA here is from genome assembly GCA_913031405.1 of uncultured Flavobacteriales bacterium. Lineage (GTDB taxonomy): Bacteria > Bacteroidota > Bacteroidia > Flavobacteriales_D > Crocinitomicaceae > UBA952. Next base: position 7,166 of record CAJWCX010000050.1, read on the forward strand.
GATTTTGAAAAAATGACCAATGTTTCCCAAGATGAATACATCAAAATGATAAAGCTAAAAACATCGGTTTTATTGGGATGTGCGCTAAAAATGGGAGGTATTATCTGTAAAACATCTGATGAGAACTGCAGGCTTATTTATGATTTTGGAGTATCCCTTGGAATTGCTTTTCAAATTCAAGATGATTGGCTTGACCTGTACGGTGATCAA
>CAJWCX010000051.1 GCA_913031405.1 uncultured Flavobacteriales bacterium
AGAAGAGTCATTTTGATCTTCTTCATTAGAATCTTGCTCACCTTGGTCATTTGAGTTGTCATCATCGGATTCATTAGAAGAGTCATTTTGATCCTCTCCGTTTGAATCCTCCTCTATAGGTTGAGGAACATCCGATATCGAAGTGCTTTCTCCTGACTCGTTGTCAGGATTTTGCTGATTTCCATCTTCTTCGTTAGTCGAGTTTGAATCTTCTATTGGTTGAGTTGTATCAGAAATTGAAGTTCCTTCGGCTTCATCACTGTCTGAATTTTCCTCATTTTCATTCTCTTCTGTAGCGTCATCAATCAATGTAGGCACCTGATAGGTGATTACGATATTCTCTATATCCGATCCACAAGGACTAATTGCTTGAATCGCAATTGTATTTATACCCTCTGACAGCTGGATGCTCCCCGTTAGCACACCATTATAAATTTGGTATGAAGAACCTGAAACAACACTTCCATTTGTTGTGATAACGATTGTTGTGCTCGCAGTTAGGTTTTCAATTACCGCATTTATTGGCAGTAATTCTAGAGATGTAGTTTGGTTTTCAGAATTACTAGATCCTGTTATCGAAACAATAGGCACAAGACAAGGATCGTAATCGATGACAAGTGTTGTTTCGTCTTCTCCACATTCATTTGCAATTTTTATTTGAACAATGTTGTCTCCGTTCAAAAGAGAAACTTTTGCCCTTATAGTGCTGTTTTTAAAACTAAATGGAACATTTTTTCCATTCAGGGTAACTGTAATTTGATTCGCATTTTCAATATTGTTTGTTCCTGACAACACCTCGTATTGTTGTTGATCGGTCTGTAAACTAATAGATTGGCCAAGAGAAAGAGTAGGTGCTTTACAGTCGTCGTAGAAAACGGTTAAAACTTCTGTATCCCTGCCACAAGGTCTAATGGCTACAATTGAAAAAACATTTTCACCGGGTTGTAGAGTAACATGACTGGTAAGCACGCCGTTCATAAAGCTGAAATTAGTATTTTGTCCATTGAGCAGCAGTGAAATACCATTTTCTGTTGGCATGTTATTGATCATTGCTTCGAATGTGTAATAACTTACATTGACATTTAAATTCGTATTTTCTATATTGATATTCGGAATCACACAATGGTCATAATATACATGCACCGTTTCAACATCAGCACCACAATCATTCATTACAGAAATAGTAATGTAGTTATCTCCTGGTGAAAGTATAAGGTTTCCTGTAACAAATCCAGTTGATGCGTTGTAGCTAATTCCAGAGATTGCATTTCCATTTAGCTGGAAGCTTGGGCCTTGTATTCCTGATATATTTTGGATTTGGGCAGAGATATTAATACCGGAGTTTTGAACAGTCGTTCCATTTATTGGCGTATTAAAGACAATATTCGGTGGATCACAGTCTTCCAAGTCTATTGTAAAGACTGCGTTATCGTTACCACAATCGTTATTTACCTCTATGCTGATTTCGTTTATTCCATTGTTTAATACTATTGTAAACGTCAATATATTATAGTCGCTTGGACTTGTATCTAATTTCCAATTCTTTTTGTCTGACTTGTTAAGAAGTTTTCCATTGAGTTTTGTATCAATGTCTTGTCCATTATTCGAGCCATAGATATGTGCAGTGATTTCATAAACCCTATTGTTTGTAGTGCTTCCAGAAGCCGATGGGTTGATCAGCTCAATGACTGGACTCGTGCACGGTATATGGTTTATAACGGTCTCAATGCTCCCATTTCCACAAGAATTTTGATACACAATTCGAATCGTATTTGTTCCTTCATTTAATAGGACGTTACTTATTAACATTCCTGTTGAACCATTGAAACTGAATCCTACCGAGTTGTTATTCAAATATACTTGAATGGCCGAGGAGTTTTCCAAGTGATTCAGTTTTGCACTGAATTCATAATTTGAATTTTCAATAGTAAGACCACTTTGATTCGGTAATATAAATGCACCGTTTGGCAGAGCACAGTCAGAATAATTGATATATATTGTTTCTAGGTCAGATCCGCAATTGTTGTTTGCCTTAACATAAAAGGTGTTGACTCCTGGCTTCAGGTTGACTACTGCATTTATTTTGCTTGAAAAATGGTCGTATTCAAATAGTATAGCATTCCTGTTGACATCCATTACAGTGATTTCGGCCATTGAAGAAACATTTTGAACAGATGCTGAGATTTGAACAGTGTTTTCAATAACGGTTTCATTCTGTGTGTTATATATAGACACTACCGGTGTTGGACAATTCGAAACAGGATTGCTATAGTTTTGATGAGATGTTGAATTTGAAGAACCTGATGTTTGTCCGCCCAAACGAAAACGAATATAAGCAGAGGTATAATGATACCAGTCGTTCTTGAGACGCGGAGTTTCCGATACCACACCATCAAATTGATCTTTTAATGTAAATGTTGTCTTGTGCTCAAAGCCAAGAGATACTCTTGGTGCAATTTGGTATCCAATTCCAAAACCAGCGCTAGGCATAAAATGAACCAAATTCTCGTTTGGGTTCAGTTGGGTTTCGAAATCAAAATCCAAGTCGTTATCGAGAAGTGCGCTTTCACCGTATAAGTTTCCGTTATTGTCTAAAAGATCACCCATTGACTTCTTAAATGAGAGACCAACCCCACCAAAGAGATATGGATCTATCCCGGTTTTTTCACGAAATCTGTTGAAATGTAAAACCAACTCAAGGCTCAGTCTGTGAATATCGTTTTTGTAGTTGTGAATATAGCCGCCATATCCTGCCTGATACATTTGTTTGATTTGCTCTGCGTCAGCATCTTCAATATTTACAAAAGGATCATAGTTATCCATGGAGATAGAGTCCATTTCTTTGTTTTGTCCATACCATCTTCCGTGTAGGTAACGTCCACGCAAATCAAAGCTGAATATTCGACCATAATCGTAATTAAATGATTTCCCGAGAGTAACTCCCCATCCAAAAGGTATGGTTCGGCCGTATTTGTCATTATCTAACTCATAATAATTCTCATTGCTTCTCCATTTCCAGATGTTATTCACATCATCACAACTCCAAGTTGCTCCGGTGTTGAAACCAAGAAACCATTTTGAACCGTAATTGGTGGTTTTGACCTGTGTATTTCCGATCAGTGAAATCAAAAAAGAAAATAAAATAATGTAAATGTTTTTCATATGCGTGGTTTTGTATGGAAGATGAAATTATTGTGCCAAAATACAGAAAAAAACAATTTTTGTTAAATTATTCACTGTAGAAGTCTCTGTATCCCCATTATTGTAGGTGTTTAGCTAATTTTTGTTAAAGATTTGTTAATCGCTTTAATCATAGAATTCATATCCTGTAAAGCGAATGATTGACATAAAATTATTTACAGGATTCCTATCTATAATCGAATGCAGTAACCCTGTCCTTGTGTCAAAAATAACTTGAAGGTCTCGTAAAAACACATTTTGTTTGAACTCATGTTTTTCGATGATGTTACCGAAATCGTCGTATTGAAATTTCAGTTCTTCTACTGGCTTTGGATGATTGTCGTAATAGGTTTTGATGCTTATCAAAAGTCCTTTTTCATTGTAACCATATATTTTTTTATAAACGGTTCCTCCCATTTTGAGTTTGTCGATGGAAGAGGTCTTGTATCCATTCTCGTCGTATGTTTCATACGATAGCAAGTAGGGAAGTCCGTATGAGTTATAAGTGGTTTTCTTGTCTTTATAATAGGTCATGGTTTCTTGATTCATTTCGGTTTTTTTCAAGACTTCTCCTTGTTCATTGATCGAAACTCTATAATTGATTTGGGTAGTAATACGGTTTAAACTGTCTCTTTCAAAATCACGTAGTGTAACTCCGTTATTTTCAGTTTTTTTAATGCTAATAATAGATCCCAATTCATTATATGTATAATATTGAACTGTCGTGTCAATAGTCTTTCCATTCCAATGAAGATCGATAGAAGAAATCAATTGCCCAGAGTGATTAAACTCATAGGTAAAACTCCCTGGAACCTTTCGAATCAAGTCCTTATTTTTCTTAAAGGAGTAGTTGCCTTTGATGGTTAGAATCCGATTGTTTTTAATAAACTTCGAATTGAAAAAAGGCTCGTTTGTAAAAGCTTCTCCATTTTGATTGAAAATCATTTGACTGATGCAGTTCGTTACAATCAATGTTAGAAAAGAAAAAAGAACGATTTTCAAAATAGAATTAATTTAATTTTTCAAGAAGACTTTTCCATCCTAATTCTTTGTTTAGAATCGATGATAACTTTGATATTTCGATTCGTTCTTGCTTCATGGTATCTCTATATCTTATGGTTACGCTTTTATCATTGAGGGTGTCATGGTCAATAGTAATACACACGGGAGTACCAATGGCATCCTGTCTGCGGTATCTTTTGCCAATCGAGTCCTTTTGATCGATTTGGATGTTGTAATCAAATTTGAGTTCATTGGCAATCTCTTGTCCAATCTCCGGTAATCCGTCTTTTTTGACAAGAGGTAGAATGGCTGCCTTTATTGGTGCAAGGGCGGGAGGTATTTTTAATACCACTCGTTTTGATTGATCACTAAGTATTTCTTGCTGATATGAAGCACTCAGGACGGCCAGAAACATTCTGTCTAAACCAACAGAAGTCTCAACTACATAGGGAACGTAACTTTCATTCAATTCTGGGTCAAAGTAAGAGAGCTTTTTGCCCGAATGCGCTTCATGTTGTTTAAGATCAAAGTCTGTCCTGGAATGTATACCCTCTAATTCTTTGAAGCCCATCGGAAAATTGAATTCAATGTCAGATGCTGCATTTGCATAATGAGCGAGTTTAATGTGGTCATGGAATCTATACATTTCTTCTCCTAATCCTAAGTTTTTATGCCATTTTTCACGCATAGACTTCCAATAGTCATACCATTTCATTTCTTCACCCGGTTGGACGAAAAATTGCATTTCCATTTGTTCAAATTCTCGCATTCTAAAAATAAATTGTCGGGCAATAATTTCGTTGCGAAAAGCCTTTCCAATTTGAGCGATTCCAAAAGGGATCTTCATACGCCCTGATTTTTGAACATTAAGAAAGTTCACAAAAATTCCTTGAGCTGTTTCTGGGCGCAAATAAATCCTTGAGGATTCACCCGCTACAGATCCAATTTCAGTCGCGAACATCAGGTTAAATTGTTTTACCTCTGTCCAGTTTCTAGACCCAGACAAAGGACAGGCAATTTCGAGGTCTACAATCAATTGACGAAGACCTTCTAGGTCGTTTTCTTCTAATGTTTTTTTCATGGAATTTTCGATTGAATCAATCTTTTTTAAATTCCTTAAGACATTTGGATTGGTATTCCTAAATTCTTTTTCATCAAATGCTTCACCAAAACGCTTTTTCCCTTTAGAGACCTCTTTTTCAATTTTTTTATTGATTTTTTCTATGTGCTCTTCAATTAAAACGTCTGCACGGTATCTTTTTTTGGAGTCTTTGTTATCTACAAGGGGATCATTGAATGCATCTACATGTCCAGATGCTTTCCATGTTTTTGGATGCATAAAGATAGACGCATCAATTCCAACAATATTTTGGTGCATCTGTGTCATGGCCTTCCACCAATATTGTTTTATATTGTTCTTTAATTCAGATCCCAATTGACCATAATCGTAGGTTGCGGCAAGTCCTTCGTAGATGTCAGAGGAAGGGAAAATAAAGCCATACTCTTTCGAATGAGATATGATTTCTTTGAGCTTATCTTGGTTTTGTTCCATAACACAAAGATAGTTTACTTATGTTTTGATTTGAATATATAGAATAAATTCTTAATGAGATTATTGTGTTATTTTTAACGCATGCTTTTTTACTTAAATAAACAAGAATATATCGACACATCATGTCCCATAGACATTTCAATTGAGATGTCAAATGAGGTTCCAGGTCTTTTGGCATGGGGACAAAGCAATCCGGAGATAGAGCCTGTGCGTGATAAGCATTTTATCGGAAGCGTTAAAGAAGGCGGAGTTGTTAATTTTAATAACATTCGATTTAATCCTCATGCACATGTTACTCATACGGAGTGCTGCGGACATATCACACATAACTTTTTCTCTGTAAATGATGTCTTAAAGACTTTTTTTTTCGAGGCAGAGTTGATTACTGTTGAGCCTCAAGGCTCGAGTGATAAAGTTGTTACTTTGAATCAATTGAAAGAGTTTCCTATTTCTAAAGAAGCAAAAGCTATTGTGATAAGGACTTTACCAAACAATAATAATAAGTTGACGGCTAATTATACGAATGATAATCCTCCTTTCTTGGAATGTGAGATTGCTGATTATTTGATTGATAAAGGGATTGATCATTTACTTGTTGATCTGCCATCTGTAGATAAGGAACGTGATGGGGGAGTTTTGGCTTTTCATCATGCTTTTTGGAATGTTCCGGAATCACCGAATACTCTACGCACAATCACAGAGTTTGTATATGTACCTAGTCATGTTTTAGATGGACTATATATACTCGAGATTCAGCTATGTCCATTGAAAAATGACGCCTCACCGAGCCGTCCTATTTTATATCAAAAAAGAAGTTGATTCATAAACTGTAAAGAAGTAAAGAGGAACAGGTCTTCCCGCACAAAACCCTATGGGGTTTCTAAATCATTAAATTGAGAGGGAAAAGTATAGATAAATAAAAAATGGAGTGGATTTTAGAGGTGACCTAGGCTCCTAGAATGAAAAAAGGCCGTTGCCGGCCTTTAGTTATTGATTGTTTGTGTTACTCCATTTTAATTAAACAAGGTACAGGAACTTCTTATGCAATTGACCCGAGTGGGTCGACTAAAACTATTAAACTCTTATCAAACTAGAAAATGAAACTGCTTCTCCAAGCAGTTTGTATATCGCATAAGAAGTTGCCTGTGTCTCTCCTTATTTCTATTGTAAATGTAAAAAGTTCGTTAAGTCTATGATCGTCCAATGAATATTCATTGGATAAGATTGAAAATAACTTAGATATCGTTTATTATTTAATCATTGACTTAAATTTTATCAAAGGTAATTCTACCCTGAATCCACCCTGAATCTAACGTAGTGCCTTGTTTTTCATAAAAATTTATGGCGATTTCGTTCCAGCTCAATACCTGCCAATCCATTCTTTTAGCTTGTATTGATTTGGCAATTTCAATAGTTTGATTAAATAATAGTTCTCCAATTCCTCTCTTTCGATGTACTGGTTGTACATAAAAGTCCTCTAA
>CAJWCX010000052.1 GCA_913031405.1 uncultured Flavobacteriales bacterium
TTTCATGGTATGGTTCAAGAATGTTATTGGCAATGGAATATTTTAAAACTGAATTTTTTGAGAAGCTATGATGGATTCAATTGTTTTTTATGATGGAGCTTGTCCCTTATGTTCTAGAGTTATTCGATTCATATTAAAAAATGAGAAAAATGACTACTTAAGGTTTAGTTCGTTGCAAAGTAATTACGCGAAAAAGTTCTTTTTGAAAAGAGGATTTACCGAGGTTGATATGAGTACTTTTTATCTTTTGGATAATGGACAATTATACAAAAGGTCTAGTGCAGCCCTTCGTTTGATTCCGTATCTCAAATGGTTTTGGATTTGGCTCAACATTTTTTGGCTCTTTCCTAAGTTTTTAAGAGATCCAATGTATGTTGTCGTTTCAAGAAACCGATATAAAATATTCAAACGGAAATGCGATATTGGTACCTTAAGTGAGAAAAGGGATTTAGATCGAAATATTATGACTTGAGTTGGATAAGCCGTTTTTTAATGTCTTTTAATTTTGCAATGACCAAAGTTTTTTCATCTGTTTTAACAGGCTCTTTCACTTTGGATTTTAAGGCCTTTTTCGCACCCTCTAAGGTGTATCCATTTACCTTTACCAAGGTATATATATGGCTGATTTTTTCAATTTCTTTAACCGTATAGAGGCGGTTTCCTTTTTTATTTCTTTTTGAAACCTTAAGGTTGAATTCTTTTTCCCAAAATCGGAGTAAAGAAGCATTCACATTAAGCATTTTGGATAGCTCTCCAATGCTGTAATACATTTTTGTAAGACTTTGAATATCAATCGTAGACACCTAGCAACTTATTTGGTTCCTAAATTAGTTATTATTTTGATTTATACTACTTATTCAACATTTTTCTCCTCTATTTTAGGTTACAGTATATTTTTATCTCTTTTTTATGTAATTGATGAGCAATATGGAAAAAAATTGTTTATGTCCAATCGGTATGACTAGAGTCGGTATAGGAACTAAAACAATTGTAACTGTTTTGACGGTCTATAAACTTAATTTATTGAATTTAAAATCCCGACTTAGATGAGTATCAAATCATTTCAGGACATTTAAACTCACATTGGCGATAAGTGTTTAATTTCAATCAAAACTATCGTTTAGTATAAATATGTGTATAATTTATTCAAGAAATTAGTTATAATTTTGCATTCGTGAATGCAATAATGAATAGCTGTATTTTGATTCTGTTGTTTTGCACATCAGTATCGATTGCTCAAGCTCAGATTCAAAATGAGAATGATAGCTTAGCGCTACGCGAACAAATGCTTTCTGATAAAGCGGATGCCATCATTTCTTATGCAAAAAAGTTCATGGGTGTTCCATATGTTTGGGGAGGGATGAGCCCCTCAGGCTTTGATTGTTCTGGTTTTATAAACTATGTATTTAGAGGTTTCGGCTTTAGTTTGACACGTACGAGCTATGGCTTAGCCGAATTAGGAAAAACAGTTAAGTTATCAGAATTGAGACCTGGTGATTTAATGTTTTTTAAAGGGAGAAATATGAATACAACCCGTGTGGGACATGTTGCCTTAGTTGTAGATACAACGAATGGTACCATTCAATTTATCCATGCGGCACGAACAGGCATTCGTATTGATACTTTTAATAATAGTAGTTATTATGTTCCAAGGTATATTAAGTCCAAACGAATGGATTATGTGGGGTATTAACTTTTGATTTCTTGAATGAAAACATATTCGCTTAACAGAAGTCAATGGCTTTTTGTTTTTCTTGCAGGATTGTTTGTTACTAATGCAGTGACGGCTGAGCTCATAAGTAATAAACTTATTGAAATTCCTTTAGTTTTTGATGTTTTTGGAACGGAGATCGGTCCATTTGTCACTATTGTTGGTATCTTGCCTTGGCCCGTTGTATTTCTTTTGACTGATTTATTGAATGAGTTTTACGGCTATAAAGCCGTAAAAAATTTAAGTTGGATCACGGCGATATTAATTGCTTATTGTTTTATTATTGTTGGTATTTCCATGGAAATTCCTGCTTTTGAAATTGAAGGTTCCAACTTGTCCGATGATGAAGCTTATAACAAGGTTTTTGGTCAGGCTCAAATGGTAATCGTGGGAAGTATTTGTGCTTTTTTAGTGTCGCAGCTATTGGATGCGTTCTTATTTTCCTGGATTAAATCAAAAACAGGTTCGCGATACATTTGGTTGCGAAGTACAGGAAGCACAGTTTTTTCACAACTTATCGATTCTTACATTGTGTTATATATAGGGTTTGTTTTACCAGGTTCACTTTCTTTTGCCGACTTCATGTCCATTGCACCTACGAACTATGTACTCAAATTGGTTATCGCCATATTGCTTACACCATTGATTTATCTGGGGCATTATATCATTCGAAAGTTTGTGTTGAATCAAAAGTCTGAAGTGCGATAGATTTTATGCCAAATCAAATATACAATAGCTAAAAAGCTCATCAGTATTCCAAATAAAAATACATTTTCTATCGATGCTTTCGTATTGTCATAAGTCAAGATGGTTGAATACGAACCGAGCATAATTCCTACCTCTAGAGCAATAAATAATGTACCTGCACCAACTCCTCTTCTTTTTATGTGTGATAAATCAGCGGTCCAAGCAAAAAGCGTTGGGCTAGAAACTCCAGTGGCCAATCCAAATACAATTGCGGCAAATACAAATGATTCATAGCTATCAACCCTTGAAAGCAATATCATTGCCATAAACAATAAAGAGGCTCCAATCAGCATGGTTTCGCGTCTTCCAATACGATCCGAAAGGGATGAGGTGAAAAGCCTTACAAATATGGTAGAGACTACATAAAAGCCAAAAAAGAATCCTTTGTTTTCAATTCCAAGAAATCCTGATATATCAGGAGTAAGGACGAAAATCATACCTGTACAGGAGGCCGTAAGTACCATAACAACGGCAGCAGGAATAACAGAGGGCTCAATCACATCTTTCCATTGAACTTTAAGCTGACTCCCATCGAATTTCTGAGGGGCTTTAAGTGTTTCTTCAACTTTAATTAAAAAGCAGCCTGAAATCAATGCAGCAAATCCAGAAATGATAAATAAGGCATCCATTCCAAATGTACTTTCAATCCATGACCCTGAAAACTGACCCACTCCAAATCCTAGGGAAATAAATGTGCCAGATATTCCCATAGCATGACCCCTTTGATTCGAAGGAATGAGATCAGTCAATAGTGCAGTAGTCCCTGTAGGTGTAAAGCCTGCGCTAAATCCATGGAGAAATCTTAAGGTCAAAAAAAATAATACGCTGTAGCACAACGGATAAATCAATGAGATCATTATCGAAAAAATAATACCAATGTAGATTACTTTTTTTCTTCCTACAGTGTCTGAAAGTTTACCGGAAAAAGGACGACTAATAGCCGCCGAAATGGTAAATAGTGTAATAATTAAGCCTTTTTTATCCGCTCCTCCTAATGAAGATATGAAATCATTAAGTTCCGGAAGAATAAGGTTGAAGCTTGTAAAGAAAAAGAACAGCGACAGTGATAAAAACCAAAAATTTTTCTCATACTTAAACACCATCGGACAAAACTACGTTTTAAAAGTCATTGAACATCTATTTTATATTTTTGTTTTAAACACATGCGATATTTAACATTACTTCTTTTGCTGTTTTGCGTTAACGCTTGTTCCTCCCAAGAGACTGGTTCTGATCGTACTTTTAATGGCAGGGCTCTTCCAGAAAATGTCTGTCGTATTGTAAATGGAGGAACTGAGCGTCCGTTCACGGGAAAGTATTGGAACCATAAAGACAAGGGCCAGTATGTTTGTGTGGCATGTGATTCTCCATTATTCTCTAGCCGTCATAAATATCAATCAGGTTCAGGATGGCCCAGCTATTATGATGTACTCAACAAAGGGAATGTAAAAAAAATAAATGACAATAGCTTAGGTATGCAGCGCATTGAGATTCGTTGCTCTAATTGTGATGCTCATTTGGGACATCTTTTCAATGACGGTCCCAAGCCCACAGGATACCGTTACTGTGTTAATTCTGCATCTTTAAATTTTATTCCTTCAAAAAATGAATAAATCTCAAGAAGCGACTTTTGGTGCTGGATGTTTTTGGTGTATTGAAGCTTGCTTCAAAGATTTGAAAGGAGTTGAGGCTGTGTATCCCGGTTTTTCAGGAGGTGATTTTATGAATCCATCTTATGAAGATGTTTGTAACGGAAATACGGGACATGCTGAAGTCGCTCGTGTTATTTTTGATCAATCTCAAATTACTTTCACAGATTTACTAGAGGCGTTTTGGTTCATTCATGACCCGACACAACTCAACCGTCAAGGCAATGATATTGGCACCCATTACAGGAGCGTTATTTTTTACCATAATGAAGATCAACGTAAAGAGGCTGAATTTCGCCGTGATCAACTTGAGGAACAAAAGCTGTGGAAGAATAAGATTGTGACTGAAATCAGTCCGATATTGAATTTTTTTAAAGCCGAGGAATACCACCACGATTATTTAAAGCGCAATCCTACAAATATGTATTGTCAATTTGTGGTCAAGCCGAAATATGAACGCTTTCGAGAAGCTTTTTCCAAAGTTCTCAAGTGATTTTAGGCTTCAGGTGCCAATCTTAATACAATACCATCAATGCTATCTTCTAAATGAATTTGACATCCCAAACGACTGTTGCTCTGAACATAAAAGGCTTGGTCAAGCATATCTAATTCTGAATCACTTTGCTCAGCGAGTACTGTATCCGATTCAAGATAACATTGACAGGTTGCACACATAGCCATACCACCACATTCTCCAAGAACAGGTAACTCATACGACTTACATAGTTCCATAATGTTCATATTCATATCAGTAGGACCAACCAATTCATGCGTATTCCCTTCTCGATCAATTATAGTCACCTTGATATCACTCATTTTTTCAATTAAATATATTAACGAGGTTGTTTCCGTTAAAGGTCGTAGCATACTGTACTAATCCATATTGCGATCCACTTATTGGGCTACCATCATAGAGTGAAAATGTGGCATTATTGCAGGTGTCTTTTAAAATGAGAAAATTATCGGTATCAGGAAATAAAGGAGACGGACAGGTTGCATTTATGTCTGCGGGAGAATGACGGTCAAAAGCAATAAACTCTTCTAGTGCTCTTCTGTAGACGATGATACCTCGAGAACCACCATTAACATATGCCCATCCACCGACTCCTGCAAGTGAAAAATAACTTGGTAAATTTAAGTCAATAGTTTGATTGAAAGGTACATAGGGAACTGGATGAGTTTGTTGATCCCCACAAGAACCACTCATTAAAAACAATGAGATTATCAATAAGATTCGTACTTTCATTTTTCAAAGATACCCAATATTGAGGAGATTTCTAATCATATCGATTTGTATTTTATTTGCCGTTATTATTGTGCAATGTATGCCGGGTCCTCCCGTTACAGCTCGAAATAGCAAGGCTTTAACAAAGAAGGTGATTCGCCAAGATCGAAAGAACGAACGCGCTAAAAAAAAGTTTATTGAGATGAAGTTCAAGCGTCATCGAAAATTTCAGAGTAAAGAAAATAGGCGATTGATGAGAAAATCTCTTAGAAAGATGAAAAGGGAACGTAAAAAGAATTAGCGTTTTTTTGAAACTTGTAAAGACAAGCCTTTCCTAGAAGGGTAATAAACAACTCTTTAAAGGGCTTCATCAAATAAATCTGTATTTTGGAAATCAAAAACATAGAGTTGGCCATTTTTCACATTGTTCAGTGAAAAATTGAATATTTATGTTTTATTTTTTAATGATTCTAGCTCGTAATTCTTTGTTTCCCATAGGTTAAGCAAGGATTCAAGTTTTTCATTTTCTTTTTCAATTGATTCATAAAGTGGTGTTTTATCCATATTATGGTCAGATTGAGTTGCTGTGATTTCGTTTTCAATAGATTTTATTTGTTTCTCGCTGTTTAATATTTTGCGCTCAATTGTTTCTATTTCCTTTTCAAGTTTATAGGCAGAACGATTATTGCCAATCGGTTTTTTTGTTTTTTCCTTTTGGTTAATAGTCGATTTTTCTTCAGTTGGCTTGATATCTATCAATTTAAGATATTCTGACAAGTTGAAATGATGAATTCTAATCTTTCTTTCCGATATATCCCATATACGGTTCGTGAGTCCATCTAAAAAATCACGATCATGTGACACCACAATAAAGGTACCTTCATAATTCATTAGTGCTTGCTTTAAGACATTTTTACTTAAAATATCCAAATGGTTCGTAGGTTCATCAAGAATTAAAAAATTTGAAGGACTTAATAGCAACTGACACAAAGCCAATCTTGTTTTTTCTCCTCCAGATAAGGAGCTCACTTTTTTATCTATATCATCTGAAGAAAACAAAAATGAACCTAAAATACTTCGTAGTTTTTTCCTGATTTCTCCTTCTGCAACATCATCAACTGTTTCGAAAACAGTCTTTGTTTTGTCAAGCTTTTCAGCTTGGTCTTGAGCAAAATAAGTCACGTTTACATTGTGACCGTGTTTGATCTCACCAGAATAATCAATTTTATTAGTAATGCATTTCAGGAGGGTTGACTTACCAATACCATTTGCACCAAGTAAGGCGATTTTTTCACCTCTTCCAACAGTAATGGATACTCCATCAAGAATTGTTTTTTCTGGATAACTTTTGTTTAAATCAATGATTTCAAGAACTTGTTTTCCCGGATTTATACTGAGTGGGAAATGTATTTTTATGGAACCTTCCAAATTCGTTTCAACTTCAATTAGTTCCGTTTTCTCAAGTTTTTTGATAAGAGATTGTGCAAAAGCGGCTTTACTGCTTTTTGCTCTAAATTTGGAAATAAGTCTTTCAGTTTGTTTGATTTCTTTTTCTTGTTGTTTTTTTTCATTTTCCTTTATAAGGTTTTCTTCAGCTCTTTTTTTAGTGTATAAAGTATAGGGAAAAGGAAAATCAAAAATCTTTCGAAGGCTAATTTCCAAGGTTCTTTTAGTGATCGCATCTAGAAACAAGCGGTCGTGAGAAATAATCACAACAATACCTTCAAATTTTATCAGGAATTTTTCCAGCCATCCAATTGAAACAATATCTAAATGATTTGTGGGTTCATCGAGGAGAAGGATGTCAGGATTGTTGATCAATATTTTAGCCAATTCAAGTCT
>CAJWCX010000053.1 GCA_913031405.1 uncultured Flavobacteriales bacterium
GTCTAAATCGACCACGGGTCAACAAAATGTTCTTTTTATAAAGTGCTGTGGCTGGTTGTAATACGTTTTTAGATAAATCAAACATCGTAGAGTCCGTGATACCTCTTTTAACCAGATTAAGCGCAATAACTCGGTTATCTACATTTTCAAAATCAGGACCTTTAATACTCAGCATATCGATTTCTATACGGTCTCTTGGTATTCGGTGGACCAGGCTAGTTAAAAATTCCTCTATATCTTCATGTTTATGGTAGCATGAATAAATCAGGTTTACTCCAAGAATCCCTAAAGCTTCTTGCTGACCTCTATGGCTATTATCATGCATTTTCACGTGCAGTACAATATTATTAGGTTCACTTTCATAACTCAATTGAAAACGAATACCTACCCATCCTTTTCCTTGATTTGTTTTGTGATAATTTAAAGATTCAACAGTATTGCAAAAAGCAAAAAATTTTGATTCTTTATATTTATTGGGTAAAGTTGTTTTTAAATTATTAAATTCTTTATCCAGCATTGTTAACAAACGCTCTTCACAGACATATCTTGCGGCTTCTCCATACATGGCATCAGAGACCTTCATGTCATAGGCCGAATGAGTAAACGCAATAGTTCCGGAGCTCCCACCAGCTTTGAAGAAGTTGGCGGCAACCTCTTGCCCAGCTCCAATTTCTGCAAAACAGCCATAGATGTCTTTTTGAAGGTTTATTTTGAGTGCTTTTTCTTCAGTTGTTAGATGTCGTGTTGTCTTTTCCATAATCAGTTGAAAGGATCCTCAAAATTAGGATTATTAATGAAAACTGTATCTGTTAAAGTAAGTAAGAATTTCTTAAGTAAAAACTTTTCTTGTGCATCAAGTTGCACACCTCCTTGATTTGCAAATTCTATGAGTGGATCAATTGTTGAACTAACATGTATTCCTGAAGAATAATGTTCAATGACCTCGTCAAGAGTATTGAATCGTCCATCGTGCATGTACGGGGCGGTCAGTTCGATATTTCGAAGACTTGGCACCTTAAACTTACCTTGATCGTCCGATGAGCCTGTTACAATTGCCCTTCCCAAATCTGAGAAAGATTCATCTAGTCCATTATTGCTAAATTTTTTGACACGCATCAAAGGTCCATTGTGACAATGGAAGCAATCAGCACCATTTAAACTTTTAAAGAGGTCATATCCTGCCCACTGCTCTGGTTCTATGCTTTGAAGTAATTGAGTTTCTGCAGTGGTTAAAGAGATACCATATTCAAATTTATACATGACATCATATTTAGAGCTTGAAGATATGATGGTTCTCAGGAATTGGGCAATGGCCTTTGCAACCTTTATAGAATCAATTCCTTCTTCTCCAAAAGCTCTAAAAAATCGATTTCGGTACATAACGTCGGCACTTAACTTATCAGTGGCAATTTTCCAGTCTTGATGCATTTCGATAGGGTTTGGTACCGGCTCCAAAATTTGTTCTTCCAGTGTATTTTTACTTCCGTCCCATGTAAAGAATTCCTCCCAACCCATATTGAACAAAGGCATTGAGTTTCTTGTTCCTGACAACCCTTCAATACCCACTGAATATGCTGTATTTTCTGCAAAAGCATTTTCTATTTTGTGGCAACCAGCACAATTCATGGAGTTATTACCGCTTAATTTTTTTTCATAAAACAAATGTCTTCCCAATTCAATACCTTCTTCCGTCATGGGGTTGTCTAAAGGGATTTCCATATCAGGAAAATGAGAGGGGATATCAATCATATAAGGCGTAGGAGTGTATTCAATTTTATCTTTTTTACACGATAAAAGACAAAAAGCCGGGGCAATTACAAAAATAAAAAACCTCATGATTTAAGGTTTAAGAGCATTCATGAAATTATTCGCCAATTTTTCGGTTAACTCAAGATCACTACTTCCCGAATGAGTGAAGAATTCATTTTTTAGGTCGATGGTACTTCCATTATTATTTAGAAAGGTTTTAAGGTCTATATCAAATTGAATTTCATATCCTTGTTCAGATGGAATCCATACCAAGTCGGTAAACTCAAAGTTCCTTTTGAATTGATCAGTACCAATATGAAAAATAAAATTATGATCAAACGAATCTCCAATGGCTAATGTGTCTACTTTTCCTATGATATTTACAAAGATATATCCAGGGTTCCAACCCCAATGCATCAAACCTGCGTTGCTGATATTGAGAGGACTATCATTTTCAAATGCTGAAGGATCATTGTGGTTATTTAAGGAATCTACACCAATAATTCCAGATAGACTCGTGAAATTTAATACATCTCCTGTTGTATTGATTGAGGTGTTTTGTGGTGTGTTAAAGTCAAACAAAGCCGCTTCGCAAAACAGATTACTTCCATTAGCTACTTTTGTCATATAAAATTTGAACTCTGTAAATTTCACATAATAACCTTCGGTTGTTGTATACACTGAGTCAAGGTATAAGGTATCGTCACCATACTTAGGAATGATATCGATTGCAAGGGATGATTCATTTGAGTAGGAACAGCTTCCATCATCTTCATTAGCGTTTGAGTTGTAGTTTTGTGCTTGAGAATCAGTACAGCCATATTTTTTACAAGAAACCATAAAAAAGGAGCTACAAGCCAATATGAATATAATTCTAGTCATTCTTAACAAAATTAAGTTAAAATTATCGTATTTTCCTATTTTTATAGCCATAGATTTCGTCCTGTATGCTTTCAACAATTGACCGAAAAAAACACCCCTTATTTGTATTAAATGCTTCTGCAGGAAGTGGGAAGACTTATCAGTTGGTTCTAGAATATTTATCCATTTTATTAAGAACACCTTCTGGGGTCAAGTACAAAAGCATTGTAGCCATTACTTTTACGAATAAAGCATCCCTTGAAATGAAGACAAGAATTATTGATGCTTTGTTCAAGTTATCGAAATATGACATGGCCCATAGCGATCCTAAAACGATCTCTATTGTTCTTGAATTAATGAAAATTTTGGATATTGATGAGCGTGAAATTTTAATCAGAAGTAGGAGCGCTTTGACTTCCATTTTGCATGGCTATGAAAACTTCAATGTTTCTACTATAGATAAATTTAATTTGAGGCTCATAAAATCATTCTCAAATGATTTAGAGCTTCCAAACGACTTTGAAATTTCCTTGAACGAAAAAGAGGTTTTGGAAGAGGTTTTGGATTTGCTTTTAAGTTCCATTGGTGAAAAAGGAAATATAGCTTTGACAAAACTAGTTAAAGCCTACGCCAAGAATAACTTTAAAGAAGGAGATCAATGGAACTTTAGACGAAAGCTAGTTTCTTTTGCTTCATCTCTAAGTAAGGAGGAAAATCAGGTCTTCATTAAACTACTTAAAGAAAGTTCATTTTCTAAAGAAGATTACGAGCTCATTCAAAAAGAAATCAATACGCTGCATGCTAAGTTCATTTCAAAAACAGCTGTTTTTGCACATCGGTTTTATGAATTGAATATCAATTGGGAAGATTTACCGTATAAAAAGTCAACATATAATGCCCTCAAGAAAGTGGCAGATATGAAGCTTTGTCCTGTGTACAAAAAGGATGAACATATTGTTTCTGATCGGGTGATGAATTACTGCTCAGAGCCAGGAAATACTAAGGCCTTAACTCATGAGCTAAAAGCCTTACTGATTGATGTAGATGATACATATCTCGAGATTGTCCCTACATTATCAGTACTTCTTCAATACCGTTCTAATTTTTTTAACATGGCTCTTTTGAAGTACATCCAAGAGACTTTAAATGACCATAGAGAAAAGAATAAAATCATTAGGATTTCGGAGTTTAATTCTCTGATAGGGGGACTTGTTCAGCAAGAAAAGGCGTCATACATATATGAGCGTTTTGGTGTTCGATATGAACATTTTTTATTGGATGAATTTCAGGATACGTCGCGTTTGCAGTGGCTCAATTTATTGCCTCTTATAGAGGAGTCACTCAGTTATAGAAGGCAAAATTTAATTGTGGGAGATCCGAAGCAATCCATATATAGGTTCAATAATGGTCTCGCTGAACAATTTGTGAGTCTGCCAAAGATCTATAACCCCGAAAACGATCCACATGTCGCTCAGATATCATCTGTTTTTGATTTATTGGGTTGTAAAAAGCCATTAACCAATAATTATCGGTCATGTCCAGAGGTGGTTCATTTTAATGAAGAGGTATTTAAAAATTTCAGCCAGAAGCTTCCAGAAAATTTCTCAAAATTCTATGCCTCAGTGAGCCAAGTTCCTGTCTCAAAAAAAACCGGTTTTGTTCAGGTTATTTCATCAAATAAAAAGCGAGAGACTCAAGAGATGATTTCTGAAATCAAAGCAATTATTGACGAATGCGAAAAGGACGATTTCTCTCTAGGAGACATTTGTATTTTGACGGCTAAAAATGATTTGGGAGTTCTGATCGCCAACGAGTTGACTAAAAAAGGAGTATCTGTTTTTTCTCAGGAGTCATTACTGATTTCTAAAAACATGCAGGTCCGTTTGCTTTTATCATATTTAAAATGGCGGATGCGTCCCACTATGGATGCTATGAAGCGACAATTTGCCGAATTATTCTTTCGAATGCAGGATTTGGGAGATGATGATTATTATTTGTTTTTGAAGGACAAGATTTCAAAAAAGGGAGCTTCGTTCAAATTCTTTGATGATGAAGCTTTTTTGGATAAATATTTTAAAGGAAGAAGTCGATTTTTTAGACCTTTTGAGAATATTTATGAGCTCGCCATTCTATTTGTTGCTATGATGAAATGGAAAGAGTCCGAAAACCCTTTTTTACATCAGTTCATTGATCTGATTTTTCAATTTCAAAACAATAGACAGTCGGATTTAGCTAAATTCATTGAATACTATGAAGCGAACAAAGGGAAATTTGCTTTAAAAATGCCAGATTCTCAAAATGCTGTCCAAATCATGACGATACATAAAGCAAAAGGATTAGAATTTCCAATTGTGATTATACCCGAAATGGATTTTGGTTTGGGTCTGCGGGCAGATTCAAAGTTTTTCGTTGAATCCAGAGATAAAATTATATACACGAGTTTATCTCAAACGAGTATTAATAAAGATATTGTTGACAAATCAAATAAAGAAAAAAACCTTATCCTTTTGGATAAATTAAATATGCTTTATGTTGCTTTTACAAGAGCTGAGAACCGTTTGTATGTTTTTAACCGGTATAAAGGAAAAAGGAACATGGGTTATTTGTTCCATGAATGTTTGATAGAGAGTTTTTCGCTTATCGAAGAGGAAGGTTGCTGTCGCTATATTTCAGGCACTGAAGTTGTGAAAGAGAAAGAAGGGATGGAGAAAGCATCCGACTCTTTTTATACAGCCTCGGATGTGTCTATTGATCCGTCGAAGGTGGAATTGATTCTTTCGGATGAGCTCTCAGAAAGTCATTCTTCTCAATCTGAACGATTGTTTGGAATCTATTTTCATCAGTTTATGGCTCAAGTGAATCGAGCCGAACAAATACAGGACGAGATCAACGTATTCAAAGAGAACGATTTGATTGATTCTTCCATATTGAATCAGATAGCTGACTCAGCTCTTTTATTTTTTGAAAAGGCAGCTGACACAGATTTATTTAAAGATGTGCTTGATATTCATAATGAGCAGGACATTTTAATTTCTAAATCTCCCATAATGCGTCCGGATAAAATCATCGAGAGAATAGATGACGTAGTGGTGGTTGACTTTAAGACAGGATCAGCAGATAATTCTCATCATGAACAGATATGGAACTATAAAGCGGTATTAGAAGAAATCTATCATAAGCCTGTTAAGTCAATATTGTATTACACGCAGCACAATCAACTACTTGAGATTTAACCTAAGAATGATTCGACATTTTGAGAAATGTATATATGATTGGATGAGGAAGATCTCTCGTAGAGGATATTTGAGGGCAAAAAGCACAGCTCAAAAAGAATTCATGTTTCCTTAAACTTATTACCTCTGGGTCATTAAAATGATTTACCGCTTCTACATCTACCAGTCCAGACTCCAGTTGATCAACTAGTTGCGGGTATAAGCTAAATCTTGATGATGTCAGTTCGACTGTATTGAAATTTTCATAGAGCTTTCTAAATACTTTACTTTTTGGCTCTATTGTAATGCGCTCAAAACTATTTCCTGAAACTAAATTTTCACTGATTAATTTTCCCTGATTAGGGACGAGCTTGTTTTGAGTTATTAGATATTCTAAAAAGACTTTAAATCCCTCACCTGTGATGAGAATGGGGATTTTTTTATTTACAATTTTTTTAAAAACACCATTTAAGAAAAAGGCATTTTCTATCGGTCCTGGGGCCACCCAAATCCCATCGAATTTATCAAAGTAAATGTCTTTATACTTCAATGCTTCACTAATTTTAATCCAGTAGTAATTCACCTCGAATTCAAGAAATTCGGCAGAATGATCAAGAGATAGATTGGTAGCATGGTGTGCATTAAAGGTAAAGTTATAATCGCCTATAATCGCTATTTTGAGTGCATCACTCATACTATTTACTTTGTTAATTACCTCTTAAACCAAGAAGTAAATTTTGCATTGGTAATGTCCAGAGACTCTTCAAGATTTGTTTGCGGATTAATCCTCCAAACCTTGCAAGTGAAATCACATGAAAAAATGGAATAATCCCCAGTATTGTCAGATGCCTGCTCTTTAACCTGGAAATTAGCCTCTTGGCCTGGATCGGTTTCCCTTGAAAGCCATGTAACTCCATTATTATCGGTGTATTCAACTTCGATGCCATTTGCGCCTAAATCAGAAAATGAAATTGGAATTCCAGAATTGTTTGTGTGCCAGTCATTAAACATAGTAACAGTTGGTTGCGAATTTGCAGAAGCATCCCAATCTAATGTACCAAATTTGATTTGAACTGCTTGAGGATTATAAAAGGAGCTGATTTTAGTTCCATAAGTCTTAAAGGACAATGCTGGTGACGGATTGATATCCTCAGAATTCATCACTTGTGCTTTATATCCTTCAACATTTTGAGTGAATTCGACCTGTGTACCATTAACAAATCCAATAAAGCTGCAATTTAAATCAACCGTATTTACTGGGGGCGGGATGACTTCGTGCTCAATACAAGATCAAACAAGAAGACCCAAAATCAATAGAAACGAAAATATGTT
>CAJWCX010000054.1 GCA_913031405.1 uncultured Flavobacteriales bacterium
CGTATATTCTTTAAAGAACATAAATTTTACGGAGATAGTAAAAATTATCATTCTCCAGTCAATTCGTATATAAACACAGTCGTTGAAAGCAAAAAAGGGAACCCGCTAAGCATATGTCTTATTTATAGCATTATTGCGCAATCGCTTGACCTACCCATATACGGAGTCAACCTACCCAATCACTTTGTTTTGGCATATATAGACGAAAAGGGTTCAGGAGCAATGATCAACCAGCAAAACGAATTTGGAGTTTTGTTTTATATTAATGCTTTTTCAAATGGTGTTATTTTCAATACGAATGAAATCAAACAATTTCTGAATGAACTTAAACTCGAACAACGAAGAGAATTCTTTGAACCCTGCTCGAATTCAGCCATCATAAAAAGAATGCTTACCAACCTTATTTCATCATTTCAAAAGGTGGGTAATGAAGAAAAGGTAAGAGAGCTGAAAACTTTAAGAGACATCATCAAAGGCATATAAGCTCATTTTTTACCGGATTATTATCTTTGCTTTTATGGAATATCATTTTACTTGTCAAGAGCGATTCGTTCGCTATGCAAAAATAGACACAACTGCAGATCCAGAATCTGAAACATTTCCTTCATCAGAAAAACAAAAAAACCTTGGTGAATTATTGGTAAATGAGCTCATTGAATTAGGTGTTGAGGACGCAGAAATGGATCAATACGGGTATGTTTTTGGTACCATACCATCCAACTCTAGTAAATTAGATCTTCCCACAATTTGCTTTTGCTCTCATATGGATACTGCCCCTGATTGCAGTGGAACAAATGTGAAACCAATTGTTCATCTCAATTACCAAGGTGACCCTATCGTACTTCCAGATGACACTTCACAAGTTATTGAAACCTCAAAACACCCCTACCTTCTTAAAAAGATTGGTGATGACCTTATCACAGCAAGTGGAGAAACCCTTCTTGGTGCTGACGATAAGGCCGGAATCGCTATTATCATGGATTTTGTTTATAATATTCAACAAAACAAGAACATTATCCACGGTCCTATAAAAATACTATTTACGCCCGATGAAGAGATTGGAAAAGGAGTCGATTATCTAGACATGAAAAAATTGAATGCCGATTTTGGTTATACCCTAGACGGAGGTCCAGTTGGATCAATAGAAGATGAATCTTTTTCAGCAGATGCCTTAAAACTCACCATCAATGGGCTCAGCGCTCATCCGGGTTATGCAAAAGGCAAAATGGTCAATGCCATTAAAATGGGTGCAGAACTCCTCAATGCACTACCTAAAGGTACTCTTACACCTGAAACCACAGAAAAAAGGGAAGGTTTTATTCATCCTATGTCCATTATTGGAGGGCTAGAACAAGCAGTAATTGAATTCATTATCAGAGATCATGATACCTCAAAACTTTCTATCTACGAAGATTTGATTGAAGAAAAAATGAAAGAGGTGGCCTCAGCCAACCCTGGAGTGACATACGATATTGAAATCACGGAACAATACCGAAATATGAAAGAGGTTCTCAATGATTTCCCACACGTAACAGCCTATGCAGAAGAAGCTATGAAAAATGTTGGGATTGAGCCCTATTGTGATTTAATTCGTGGTGGAACCGATGGATCTCGTTTGTCATTTATGGGCATGCCATGTCCAAACCTATTTACCGGAGAAATGGCCATTCATTCAAAACATGAATATGTGGTTGTTCAAGACATGCAAAAATCGGTGAAAACATTGATCGAGCTGATTCAAATTTGGGAAAGAAACCATGAGTCATAATCTGATTATAAAAGATATCAAAAATAAGCTATTTCAGCCTATTTACTTTTTACATGGAGAGGAAGCCTACTTCATTGATATTATCAGCAATGCAATCATAGAGCACTGCCTTGAAGAACATGAGAAAGGGTTTAACCAAAGTATCATATATGGTAAAAGTGCGGATTCCGTGGTCCTCATCAATGAGCTCAAATCATTTCCAATGGGGAGCGAAAAACGACTAGTGGTGTTAAAAGAGGCTCAATATTTTAGTGAAATTGAAGCCCTTTGCCCCTATCTAGAAAACCCCAACCCTTCAACCGTATTTGTGATTTGCTACAAACATAAAAAATACGATGCCCGTAAAAAGTCATTAAAGATTATTGCAAAAAAGGGACTCGTTTTTTATTCCCAAAAAGTAAAAGAATACCAGCTCAACGAATGGATACAACATTACATCAGAAGTCAAGGTTTTACTATTAATTCAAAAGGGACAATGCTTCTTGGAGAATCCTTAGGCAATGATTTGGGGCGCATTGTGAGCGAAGTAGAAAAATTGGGTATTATTCTAAAAAAAGGAACTGAAATCACAGAGCAGCATATTGAAGAAAACATTGGGGTATCGAAAGATTATAATATTTACGAACTCACAAATGCTGTTGCAGAACTTGAACTTAACAAAGCGTTTAAGATTATTTCATATTTCGAATTGAATCCTAAAGCCGCGGCCCTACCTCCAGTGATTTCATCGCTATTCAATTTCTTTTCTCAAATCTTAAAAATTCATTTTCTAAAGCAAAACTCAAGAGAAGCCATAGCGAAAGAGCTTCGGGTACATCCCTTTGTTGCTGGAGAATTGATTAAAGCAAAACACAAATACAGCCCTAAGAAAATTGCCTTAAATATGGAGATTCTCCAGGAATATGATCTCAAATCAAAGGGTTATGGAGATGCGACTTCTAGAGATTCAGAGTTGATGAAGGAGCTCGTATTCAAACTTGTAAACCCATGATTTTCTATGCATCAGAATGTAACTTTAGTACAAATAGTTACACGCTTTCCGAATCCGAATCTAAGCACTGCATCAAGGTTCTTCGAAAAACCATCGGAAACACCATTGAGATTATTAATGGTAGAGGATTACAGCTTACCTGTAAGATTATTGATGACCACTATAAAAGATGTAAAGTAGAGGTGATTTCTCTAAAAGAACATCCTAATAACACAAATCACATCCATATTGCAATGGCCATTCCAAAAAGTGGTGAACGATTAGAATGGTTCATGGAAAAAGCAACTGAAATTGGTATCAATAGAGTTTCATTAATCAATTGTGAACATAGTGAAAGAAGAAACTTCAATCAAAAAAGGCTCGAAAAAATTACTATTTCTGCTTTAAAACAATGTAAAAGGTACCATCTGCCAATCATTGATTCTGTAATTCCTTATGACGAATTTATGAATAACCATCCAAAAGGTTATATCGGTCATTGCAATCCTGATAAAAAGATTCATGCAAAAGAAATGGATCAAGTCCTTCCTTTTCTTATTGGTCCGGAAGGGGACTTTTCAAATGATGAAATAATAAAGGCAATCAAATCAGGATATGTTCCCGTAGATCTTAGTAAAAATCGATTAAGAACTGAAACAGCAGCTCTTAGCGCCGTGTTCTACTTATCAAATTTGGTATAAAGTAAAGTTTTGAAACCACATTGATGACGTTCATCTTGATCTTGATCAAGCAATTTCGAGGTTTCCCATAAAGTGTGATCAAAATCAGGAAAAAAAGTATCTGCTTCGAAAGTGTCTTCCACATGGGTAATGTACATTTTTGATAGTACATCCATTTCCATCACCAAGGCATAAATCTGCCCACCTCCAATTACGAAAAGTTCTCGTTTGTCGTTTTTAAAATGATCAAAGGCTTTTTCAAGCGAATGAAAAACCAAACAGCCATCCGCCTGAAAGGATCTATTCCGCGTGATAATAACATTCAATCTATTTGACAAAGGGCGATACTTTAAAGGTATGGAATCGTAATTCTTTCTCCCCATAATCACAACATGATTTTCGGTTGTTGTCTTGAAAAAGTTCATGTCTTTCGGCAAATGCCACATCAAGTCATTGTTTTTCCCAATGCCTTTATTCGCATCCATTGCCACAATCAACGAAACTTCCATCATACTGCTACTACCCCCTTAATGTGTGGATGAGGATCATAATTCAAGAGCTCAAAATCCTCGTATTTAAATGCCAATAAATCCTTTACCTCAGGGTTTATCTTCATAAGCGGAAGCTCTTTTGGTGTTCTACTGATTTGAAGTTTCGCCTGTTCAATATGATTGAGGTAGAGGTGGGCATCACCTAGAGTATGAACGAAATCACCCAACTGTAAATCACATACTTGAGCCACCATCATTGTTAACAATGCATATGACGCAATATTAAAGGGTACCCCTAAAAAAGTATCGGCACTTCTTTGATAAAGTTGACAACTTAACTTGTTATTTGCCACATAAAATTGAAAAAATGCATGACACGGAGGAAGTGCCATATTTTTAATCTCACCCACATTCCAGGCTGAAACAATTATTCTTCTTGAATCAGGCGTTTCTTTGATTTGCGTTATGATTTGTTTGATCTGATCAATCTGCTGTCCATCCCTGGCGGGCCAGCTTCGCCATTGAGATCCGTATACAGGTCCAAGATTTCCATTTTCATCAGCCCATTCATCCCAAATTGACACCTTGTTTTCCTTCAGATACTGAATGTTCGTGTCTCCTTTAAGAAACCATAGAAGTTCATGAATAATAGACCTTAAGTGAAGCTTCTTTGTAGTTACACAGGGAAAGCCTTCGTTTAAATTATACCTCATTTGATAGCCAAAAACTGAAAGGGTTCCGGTTCCGGTTCTATCCTCTTTCTTTGTTCCGTTTTCGAGGATATGTTTAATTAAATCGTGGTATTGTCTCATACCTCAAAAATAGAACTAATTCAGATTGAGACTGCACAAATGATGAACGATTTTTTAACAAGTTAATAACCACTTAAAGGCAAATAAATATGTACTTTTAATTTCATGAAGATATGGGTTCTTATTTGTTTTTTTATCTCAGCTGTGCTATGTAATGCTCAGGTCAAAAAAAAGGACCAAGGCACCTATAAAGGTTTGATACCTGAATACAAGATCAATACCAGTCAAGAACTCATTTCAGTGGACTCCTGTACCATACAGATTAAAATCGAAAAAAATACCTGTCATATAAAATTGGATAACCTTAAATATGAAGGCACTTATAAACTGACTAAAAAGGACAAACGGACCTACGTTTTAAAGGTAAAAACTGACTATTCGGATATTGAGGAACAACTTATTCTTTTTGGAAAGAAAAAAAAAATAAAAAGAAAAGGGATTTTTCCTCAGCCTAATTGTGAGCTTATAAAACTTAAGAAAAGGGAAGTGTTATGGTAAATGATGTCCCTTTATTGATGCTACTTTTCACATGAATTTCTCCTCTATGGGACTCGACAATAAGTTTAACATAATAGAGTCCTAATCCAAAGCCCTTGACATTATGAACATTTCCAGTTGGAACCCTATAAAACTTATCGAAAATAGACTTTAAATGCTCCTTCTTGATTCCTATGCCCTCATCTGTAATTTTGATAGTGAGCCCTTTCTCTGAAATATCAGTAGAAATTAAAATCACAGGCCTGCCTTCACTGTATTTCACGGCATTATCGGTCAGGTTATGCAGAACATTGGTAATATGCACGGGGTCGGCTGTGATAACGTGACTACCTTCACCGATGTTTAAATTGAACTGGGCTCCATCCTTCTTTTGAAAAAGCTCAAAGCTGTCTTTGAGCTGATTCAATATTTCTTCAACATCCATTTTTTCTTTGTTCAAGATCAATTTATCCTTATCTAATTTGGCTACATTCAAAACACGCTCTACCTGATTTTCGAGCCTTTTATTCTCATCAAAAATAATCCCAGCATAGCGTTTGATTTTTTCAAAATCTGTATCACTTTCGATACGCATGAGCATTTCACTCGATAATGATATGGTTGAAATCGGAGTTTTTAATTCGTGAGTCATGTTGTTGATAAAATCATTTTTAACTTCTGATAATTTCCTTTGACGAAAAATAATCATCAAGCTATACGAGAAAAACACCACAACAAGAAGTACAATGATTCCAATGTAAATCCAAGGTGAAATAAATCGAACGGGAACAATCGATTTGGCCTCTACATTCGGAAAAAATACGGTGAAATAATGCCCGTCGTTTTTTATGGATAAATTTTCTGAGGTGATCCCCGATTCATCGAGTGAAATTGGTTCATATAAAGCTTCTTTGGTAAACTTAATTAAGTTTCCATAAATTATAGAGTCTGTAAAACAATCATAGATTCCATAGATAAAATCTTGGTTGATGTTTTGAGCATAAAATGCTTTTTTTAACAAGGTCTCAAGATAATAAGGTTGAAGTTCTTCGTTGATGTCTACTTTGAATCGGTTGGATCGTATCTGCTTTACTGCTCCATAAAGATCTGAACTGTCCGAATCTTCAATATTAATCTGCTCCAAAACATTTCTTAGTGCAACATGACACTGCTCGGAAAACTCCTTGATATTGAGGCTATCTTCCTTTTCTTGAATGGCAATATTCTTTACCTGAAGCTCCATTGTTTTGCGCACCCACACTCCTTGAATCACCATAATTCCCGCAACGGAGATGAGACCTAAAAGAATTAAAGTATTTAGAGAATAACGCTTCATACACAAACATCTTATCTCATAAAGATACCAAAATGTCCCTTAGAAACCTTTTACCCCGTTCACAGTGGTATACTTCAAAATATTTTTCTTTTCAGGATGAATGATAGCAAATGCAGATTGAACTGCCAGAGTACCTTCATGAAATCCACACAAAATAAGCTTTAGCTTATTTTGATAATAATTGACATCACCGATTGCAAAAATTCCTTTAATGTTGGTAGAATAATCAGTTGTATCGACTTTGATGGCATTTTTCTCAATCTCTAAACCCCAGTTATGAATTGGACCTAAAGACGGTTTCAATCCAAAAAGTGGAATAAAATGATCTGTTATTTCAATCATTTCACCCGTTTTCTGATGTGTAATCTGAACACTCTCGAGACGACTTTGTCCATTCAAACCGGTCACTTCTGCTTCGGTAACCAACTTTATTTTACCATTTTCAGAAAGGTTAATAACCTTTTGAACAGAATCTAAATACCCTCGAAAAGAACTACCTCGGTGAACCAAAACGACCTCTTTGGCAATTTTCTTTTCGGATAAAAATATGGACCAATCTAAAGCAGAATCACCACCGCCCGCGATGACACATTTTTTACCTCGA
>CAJWCX010000055.1 GCA_913031405.1 uncultured Flavobacteriales bacterium
GGTTTATTTAAAGAGTTACTCTGATTTATCGGAGTCATTTTTTTCAGCTCCCTCGGCTCCTTCGGCTCCTTCGGCTCCTTCGGCTCCCTCAGCTCCTTCTTCGTCCTCTTCCTCTTCCTCATCAACTGCCCCCCTTGACATTTTAACAGAGATGACCATAGCACTTGCCGGGTCTAAAATAGTTACTCCAGGAATACTGATTTCAGAAATTCGAATCCCCTGGCCAATACGGATGGGAGAAATATCTAAAACAATCGCCTCAGGTAAATCACCTGGAAGACCGTAACAAGAAAGGCTTCTAAAAGCCATGTTCAATCTACCACCATTTAAAACCCCTTTTGCAGCACCAGTAGTCCTAACGGGAAGGTTTACCCGTACTTTTTTGGAATCATTTAATTCGTAAAAGTCTACATGTTGAATGGTGTCTTTGGTGGGATGTTGCTGAACTTCTCTTACAATTCCCTTAGATTTTTTTCCCTCAATATCAAGATCAACTTGATACACATCTGGAGAAAAAATAATTTTATTCATTTCTACTTGCTTAACGGCAAAATGGGTTTGTTCTCCCTGACCATAAAGCACACAAGGAACCATGCCTGCGTTTCTAAGGCTGGCAGCGTCCTTCTTCCCTACGTTCGCCCGAAGCGAACCGCTCAATTGTGTTGTTTTCATTATATGATTGTTTTTATGATATTACAAAATGAGAACTTATAGATTCGTTTTTGATCAATTTATTGATTACATCGGAAAACAAATCAGCGACTGTTATGACTCTTATTTTATCACTAGTTTGAGTCATTGGAATTGTATCTGTAACTATAAGTTCGGTTAAATTAGAATTGTTTATTCTCTCGTATGCAGGACCTGATAAAACAGCATGTGTACAAAACGCCCTAACACTTTTGGCCCCTTTTCCAATAAGAAGGTCGGCTGCGGTTGTAAGTGTTCCAGCCGTGTCGCACATATCATCTATGATGACCACGTCTTTTCCGCTCACCTCTCCGATTACCGTCATTTCAGCAATTTCGTTAGCTTTTTTTCTGTGTTTATGGCAAAGGGCCAGTCCGCAGTTCAAACGTTTGCTGTATGAATTTGCTCTTTTTGCACCACCAACATCGGGCGCAGCAATGACTAGGTTTTCGGAATTGAAAGCATCTATTTCTTTGAGAAAAAGTGTAGACGCATAGAGGTGATCAACGGGAACCTCAAAAAAACCTTGAATCTGATCGGCGTGTAAATCCATTGTCATAATTCTATCAATCCCAGCAGCTATAAGCATGTTTGCCGAAAGCTTTGCCCCTATGGCAACTCTTGGCTTGTCCTTTCGATCTTGACGTGCAAAGCCGAAATAAGGAATAACAGCGATGATTTTTCTAGCCGAAGCTCTTTTTGCCGCATCGATCAAAAGTAAAAGCTCAAAAAGGTTTTCCGCAGGTGGCATTGTTGACTGAACAATAAAAACGTCTTGTCCACGCACAGTTTCTTCCAACGACGGTTGGAATTCGCCGTCGCTGAAAACATTGACCTTGACACTCCCCAGGCTTTGACCATAAGCATGTGCAATATGTTTTGCCAAGTTTTCAGAAGCTCGTCCAGCAAATATTTTAACGCCCATCTTTTTTTGAATGAAATTAGAGGGCAAAAGTACACAAAATATTAAATTCAACAAAGTAGAGGTGCCGTTATCTCTAGTTAATCCTTATTCGATCGATTTGTGTTGTTTTCTCAACATTTTGGACAGGTGACATGTTTTCATTTAAATTTGCAGGAGAATGAACAATAAGAAGATTGATTACACACTTTTCAAGCGACTTTTGCAATATGCAAGACCCTACAAAAAGATCTTCTTTTTTGCAGCTCTTTGTGTCCTTTTGCTATCGTTTATAAGCCCTTTAAGGCCTTATTTGATTGGGCGTATGGTTGATGACTTTATTGTGGACACCCAGAATCAAAAAATGCTCTTAGGCTGGTCTACAGCAATCATAGGTATCCTATTCATTGAGGGGTTATTGCAGTTTGTTTCAAGCTACTTTTCAAACCTTCTTGCTCAGTCCGTCATAACAGACATTAGAAAAAAATTATTTGCACATGTGGTTTCTTTTCGAATGAAGTATTTTGATAAGACTCCGGTGGGTGCACTAGTTACTCGAGTCGTTTCTGACTTGGAAGCCATCACTCAAGTTTTTTCTTCAGGGATAATGGAAATTTCCGGAGACTTGATATCATTAACTATGGTTTTGACGCTCATGTTTATAAGTAATTGGGAGCTTTCATTGATGACTCTTATTCCAATTCCCTTGCTTATAATTGCAACGAGAATTTTCGCTAGAGCTATGAAGAAGGCGTTTCAGTTTGAACGAAAACAAGTTACAAAACTGAACACCTTTGTCCAAGAACACCTCACGGGGATGTCAATAGTCCAGCTTTTTAATAAAAATAAAGAAGAATACGAGCGATTTAAGGAAATTAATAACGGTCACAGAAAGGCTCACATAAGTGCCGTTTGGGCCAATTCAATTTTTTTTCCTGTCGTGGAAATGTTAAGTTCTCTTTCTATAGCATTTTTATTGGTTTGGGGTGCCCTCGGTGTTAGCGGAAAGTCTGATGTAGAAATTCAGGCAATGTACGGTCAGATTATAGCCTTTACGTTGTGGATTTATCAACTTTATCGTCCCATAAGACAATTGGCAGACAAGTTTAATGTGTTGCAACGAGGAATTGTAAGGGCCGAAAGAATTTTTGAAATTATGGATCATAAAGATCAAAAACAGTTTTCAGGTGGTCAAACTGATGTTGATTTTTCGGCAGATATTCGTTTTGAAAACGTTTCTTTTTCTTATGTCGATAAAGTTGAGGTTCTTAAAAACATTAATCTGCACATCAAATCGGGTGATATGATTGCAATTGTTGGTGCAACGGGTTCGGGTAAGTCAACTATGGTAAATGTTTTAGGCCGTTTTTATAAACATCAAAAAGGAACAATTAAAATTGGCAATACCGACATTAATGATATTAATTTACCCCATTTAAGAAATAATATTGCCATCGTTCTGCAAGACTTATTTTTATTTTCAGACACGATTCACAACAACATTACCTTAGGTGACGAGTCGATATCAAGGGAAAGAGTTGTGAGTGCTGCAAAAGCTGTGGGTGCACATCATTTCATATCAAAATTACCTGGTGGATATAATTATTCTATTGGCGAAAGAGGTTCTGTTCTTTCAGTTGGCCAGCGACAATTATTAGCGTTTATTCGGGCCTATGTCTATCAACCTGAAATATTGATTTTGGACGAAGCGACTTCAAGTGTTGATAACGAGTCGGAGTCGTTAATACAAAACGCCACAATAAAATTGACAAAGGATAGAACATCTATTGTCATTGCCCATAGACTGAGTACCATTCAAAAGGCTGATTGTATTGTTGTTATGGATCACGGAAAAGTGGTAGAATTAGGGACTCACAAGGAATTATTGTTAAAAGGGGGGAAATACAAAAACCTATATGAAAAACAAAGCTTCAAACCCGCATAAAATGATTGGGCTCAAGGTGGGGGGTGTACCTGAGCACTTCAATTATCCTTGGAGAATCGCTATTGAGGAGGGTCTGTTTAGAAAAAAAGGCATTGCTTTACACTGGGCAGACATGAGTGGAGGAACAGGACAGATGATAAAAGGGCTACAAACAGGCTCTTTAGATGTGGCTATTCTTTTAACTGAAGGCATCACTCGGTCCATACTTCAGGGGCTTAACGCTAAAATTTTAGAGTTTTATGTTGAAACCCCTCTTTGTTGGGGAGTTCACGTCCCGTTTAAATCACCTTTTCAAGAAATTAAAGATCTGGATTCAAAGACCTTTGCTATTTCTAGGGAGGCTTCAGGGTCACACCTCATGGCATACGTTATGGCGCATCAGAACGCCCTAAAAAGAAGAAAAATGAAGTTTAATGTTGTGGGAGATATTTATGGGGGATTGTGGGCTCTTGAAAATAGAGAGGCAGAAGTTTTTTTATGGGAAAAATACACGACACAACCTTATGTCGATCAAAAAAAATGTAAAAGAATTGGTGAGGTATTCACTCCATGGCCTGCATTTGTTATTGCAGCTAGAGATGAGTTAATAAGAGACCATCTAGATGAATTGAATACGGTCATTGATGTTATTCAACAAAGATCAGGGTTGGTTAAAATATCAGAAACGACACCCGAAGTGATTTCCTGGAGATATAATCTTGATTTGTATCAAGTGAAGAATTGGCTTTCTCAGACAAATTGGAACAACCAAAGAAAAGACATGACCGAAACCATTGAAAAAGTAGTGTCTTATCTTTCAAAACTAAATTTAGTATCTTCCGAAGAAAGAAAAGAGTGGTCACAAAAGATTTTTATATAATTGGGCTCATATGCCTTCCTTTTTTTTCGTGGTGCCAAGAGGGATGCACAGACCCCTTAGCTATAAATTATAATTCGTCGGCCGTTATAAACAATGGGTCTTGCGTTTATGATGAATCATTCTATACGATGGCTGCTGTCTCTGATTTAACAAGTCCTTTATTAAATGAGAATTCGGGACTCATTTATTTTGCAAGTCATCTTTGGACCATTAATGACGGTGGAAATAGTAATTCAATTTATGAGCTAGATACATTAGGGAATTTGATACGGGAAATTTCTGTAATCGGGGCCTCTAATGTTGATTGGGAAGGGCTCAGTCAGAATGATGAACATATTTATATCGGTGATTTTGGAAATAACTCGGGCTCAAGATCCGACTTGTGTATCTATGAATTAGATAAAGCACAAATTATTGACCCCAACGTAACTGAGATCGTAGCGGTAAAAAAATCATTTGTTTATTCAGATCAAGTTCAATTTAACTGGCCTCTTAACCAGCACAATTATGATTGTGAAGCTTTGATTGCCTCAAATGATTCTCTCTATCTTTTTACGAAAAACTGGCTGAACGAAGAGGTAAACATATATGTGCTTCCAAGCCATTGGACCGATACTGCGTCGGCCATATTAAAAGAGAGTTTCAACTCGGATGGGTTAATTACTGGTGCATCAAGAGATTCCGAGTCGGGACATACATTGTTGTTGGGGTATAAAAACAATGGTGCAAATTTGTATACTTGTTTTGTCTGGATTTTATGGGATCATGCGCTATTTGATTTTTTTGGGGGAAATAAGCGCCGAATAGAAATAGGATCAATGTTTACGCTCGGACAAACAGAGGGTGTGGCATTAAGAAATGGCCAAGAAGGCTTTGTCAGTGGTGAACAAATAAGTTCTGTAATCACAATTGAACCGAAATTATCTTCATTCGATTTTACACAATATTTTTCTTCAGGAACGATGAATGTGGCTGACAAAGATTTGTTTGAGCCATACCCGAATCCAGTTGAAAATACGATATTTATTTTAGAAAAACCAAGCTCTTTTGAGATATACAATTCGAGTACAATGAAGCTTGTTTTGAAGGGCGAAACAGCATCAAATAAAATCGATGTATCTGTTTTAAAAGGAGGTACATATATCCTAAAAATATCAAACAAAAACCACCGATTTTTTAAAATAAATTCACCGAAATAAAGTATTAACGATTCGTTATCAGGTTTTTACAAAACAAAACCTTTCGTTTTTCTTATTTCCTTGTGTTTTTTTTCTTAAATTAGTGAAACTAAAACTAAAACTTATTAAACTATGTTTCACGACGCGACTGTATGGATTGCCATAGGAACTATTGCATCAATAGTAATGGTGATTTTTTTGGCATTTACGGCTGAGGGCCGAAAAAGCAAAAGGTAGAACTTTATTGAATATATTTTGTTCTTAAAAGAGGATGCGAATTTTTCTGATTACTATACTTGTTTGCTCTCTAAATCAGTTGAACGCTCAACGGCGAAAAGCATATTTTGCTTCAGGTTGTTTTTGGTGTGTTGAAGCCATATTTGAGACCGTTCCGGGTGTTTTAAATGCTACTTCCGGTTATGCCGGAGGGATCAGTCCAAACCCAACTTATCGTCAGGTATGTTCTGGCCTAACTGGATATGCTGAGACCGTTGAGGTAACGTTTAATGAAAAAAACGTTTCATATGAAAAGCTTTTAGAGGTTTTTTTTAATTCTCACGATCCCTCTACCTTAAATAGACAGGGTCCCGATACAGGAACGCAGTATAGATCTGCTATTTTTTATGTCAACGACGAACAGAAAAAAAGCGCTGAAAAATACATTTTAAACCTATTGAGAGAGCAAAAACATGACCGTATAACCACAACAATCGAAGAGATGAATACATTTTATCCAGCAGAGAATTACCATCAGGATTTTGTAAAAAATAATCCTAATCACCCCTATGTGTTGTCGGTAAGCAACAAACGAAAACAAAGATTTTTAAACAAAACTAGAAATCAATAACATGTAAACACCACTTTACTTATCAAAACAAACAACTATGACAAGACTTTCTTATTTTTTATCAGTATCTACTGTCCTTTTTATTTTGAGCCAATTTTTTATGGCTTATCGAACTGCGAGAATAGAAACACCCAAGTACAAAGTTATTCAGCAATATGATGACTTTGAAGTTCGTCAATATGGCTCAATGATTTTGGCACAAACAGAAATTAAAAATAATTCATTTGATAAATCTTCTAGAAGTGGGTTCCAAACTGTTGCTGGATATATTTTTGGAGGGAATGATGAGAACAAAAAAATTGCAATGACTGCACCGGTTATTATGGACTTGGGTGAGGAGACAAAAATGTCTTTCGTGATGCCCCAAGAGCATTCGATCGAAAGTCTACCAGAGCCAAAATCAGATCAGGTAGAGCTCCTCAAAGTGGCTCCGAAACAGTATGCGGTTTTGACCTTTCATGGATATGCCAACGATACTAAAATTGCGAAGTATTCGAAAAAACTAATAAAAAGTATAAGAGGAGAAGGGTTAAAAACAAGGGGTAATGTCCAGTTCATGGGCTACAATGCTCCCTGGCAAGTTTTTGGTAGAAAAAACGAGGTGGCGATTGAGATTATCCCAGAAGTGTAAAAGTCTTACTTAATCGCTTCAAAGGCGGCTTTGAATTCG